>NZ_JAYWLR010000003.1:0-158817 GCF_040946405.1 Corynebacterium sp. LK2510
GGACGAAGGCCTTAGTTCACGAAAATCGCGTGAACTAGGGCCTTTTCCTCATACCCAGCCCAAATATTCGCCGGCTATCCATGCAGGACAGACGGCTTCCTACTTCGACGGCCACTCGTAGTCGAGCCCGGAGATCCCCGGCGTGGTGAAGCATCGCTGGACGCCACTGATCGGGTCGGTGAACTCCAGCCCCACTGAGGCCAAAAGTAGTGGACGGTCGAAATCTTCTTCGCCGAACGGGTGGATGACCGGATAGATGTTGTCGCCAATAATGGGTGCGCCGGCGGCCATCATCTGAACTCGAAGCTGGTGTGTACGACCCGTATGTGGCTCAAGGAGATAACGCGAAACCGGCCCATCAGCGCCATCAAGCGTCTCGAGACGCTGCACATCGCGCAACAGTGTCTCGGCGTTTGGCTCTGCACGCTCAACAATGCGCGATGCGATCTCGCCGTGTTCTTTGAGAATATGGTGGCGCCACACAGTGGGCGCTTTAATCCCGATGTCCGGGGCGATCGCTTCGTAGAGTTTCCGTACCTCCCGGCGAGCAAAGAGCTCTTGGTAGGCCCCGCGGAGCTCCTGTCGCTTGGTCAGGAGCAATAGTCCCGATGTGAGGCGATCGAGGCGGTGGGCCGGAGTGAGTTCCTCGTTGCCGGTGGCCCGGCGCAACCGTACTGTCGCGGTCTCAGTGATGTGGGCAGCGCGAGGCATGGTGGCCAGGAACGGCGGCTTGCGCACCACCAGGATGGCGTCATCCTCGTAGACGGTTTCGATCTCGAAAGGCACGGGTGCCTCGGGCGCGGGACGGCGGTAGAAGTAGACATCAGTCCCGGGCTCGATGACGGAGTCGGGGGCGAGAGGTGTGGCGTCGCGAAGCACGACCTCGCCGCGGGTGAAGCGCTCGTGGAGCGCGGCGGCGTCGTCAAGCGGATCGCGGTAGCGCTGCTCCGCGATGACTCGAGAGACGAATTCCCACGCCGTGACCGGCTCTGATCCGGGGAGTCGTACCCGGCTAGCACCGAGTCCGCCCCGCGGTGGAAGGGGAGAAGCTTTTCTCGTTTTCTTGCGCGCCATGACGTGTAGAGTCTATGCCCATGGACCTTGCAGCAATTCTTGAACCCATGATCACGTTCTTCTCCGAGGGCATCGGCGCCATCATCGCGGACATCGCGCGCGCAATCTACGCGGTGCTTTACCCGGCTAATGCGGACGCAGCCCGACCGATTGAGATCCCGAATTAAGAATCCTCACTAGTCCGTACCGGACAACCCCCGACGAGGCTCACCGCGCTACAGTGGAACTGTACACAGTGAGCCTCGTTTTGTGATTGGAGAAACACTCCAGTCGGGAAGGTGCAACAATGACTCGCGAAGATATTGTCGTCGTCGCCGTTGACGGCAGCGCAGCCTCGGACAACGCCGTGCGTTGGGCGGCCAACACCGCGATGAAACGAGGCATCCCGCTGCGGCTGGCCTCGAGCTACACAATGCCGCAGTTCCTCTACGCCGAGGGAATGGTTCCCCCGCAAGAGCTTTTCGACGACCTCCAGCGCGAAAGCATCGCCACCATCGATGACGCCCGCGAGATCGCCCTGAGCGTCGCGCCGGACTTGATGATCGGCCACGCCGTCGCCGAGGGCTCTCCCATCGACATGCTGCTGGAGATGTCCAAGGACGCCACCATGATCGTCATGGGCTCCCGCGGCCTGGGTGGCCTCTCAGGCATGGTGCTCGGCTCGGTCTCCGGCGCGGTGGTATCTCACGCCGAGTGCCCTGTCGTCGTCGTGCGCGAGGACAACCTGGTCAACGAAGCCAACAAGTACGGCCCCGTTGTCGTCGGTGTGGACGGTTCCGAAGTGTCGGACCGCGCTACCGCAATCGCCTTTGATGAGGCAGCTGCTCGCGGCGCGGAGCTGATCGCCGTCCACACTTGGATCGACACGCAGGTGCAGGGCCCGGGCGCAGGCTACGCCATCACTGAGGACTACTGGCACGAGGTGCAACGCGAGAAGGCCACCAAGTTGGCCGAGGTGCTGCGCCCCCACCAGGAGGCCCACCCGGACGTCAAGGTCACGACCATCATCGCGCGCGATCGCCCGGTGAACTCGTTGATCGAGGCCGCCGAGGGAGCCCAGCTGCTGGTCACGGGCTCGCATGGCCGCGGCGGATTCAAGGGAATGCTCCTCGGTTCCACCTCTCGCGCTCTGCTGCAGGCGGCACCATGCCCCATGATGGTGGTTCGCCCCGAACACTAAGAAGCAACTGTTAGCCACCTGTTACACAAATGAGGTGTGGCTGTAGTCGACAGATACTTAGGACTGCGGAACAATGGTCCTGTCCGCAAAAAATATTCGTGAAGGGAATTACATCATGACCCCCACCCTCGGTTTCCTCGGTTGGATCATCATCGGCGGCATCGCCGGCTGGATCGCATCCATGGTTATGAACCGCGATGCCTCCATGGGCATCATCGCCAACATCATCGTTGGTATCATCGGCGGCCTCCTCGGCGGCTTCCTGCTTAGCCTCTTCGGTGTTGACGTCGCCGGCGGCGGCATGATCTTCAGCTTCCTGACCTGCCTCCTGGGTGCGGTTATCCTGCTGTGGATCGTCAACGCAGTCACCTCTCGTCGCCGCTAGGCCAGAGAACAGAATTATCCCCGGTGCTCGCACCGGGGATTTTTTGTGCCCTGAACTCGGCAAACCAACCGAAACTGGTACATACGAACCGGTTTGTCTAAGTTGTTTACTAGCCGGTTTCATATCCGGTCCGTCCCCGTGTCTGCATCGAAGGAGATGATCCTGGGTGGCTAACTCCAGCGCCAGCGCGTCGAAAAAAGCTGCACCCGCGCGTCGTCGCAACCGGCCGAGCCCACGGCAGAGGCTTCTCGACGCCGCCACGAAGCTGTTCACCGAAGAAGGCATCCGCGTCATCGGTATCGACCGCATCCTGCGCGAAGCCGATGTGGCGAAGGCCTCGCTGTACTCCCTGCTGGGATCCAAGGACAACCTCGTCATCGCCTACCTTGAGCGCCTGGACGAGGAATACCGGCAGCGCTGGGAGGAGCGGGTCTCCGAAACCGATGAGGTGGACGCACAGATCCTCGCGTTCTTCGACATGGCTATCGATGAGGAGCCGGCCAAGGATTTCCGCGGTAGCCCCTTCTTCAACGCCGCCAGCGAGTACCCGCGCCCCGAGACCGAGTCGGAAGAGCGCATCGTGGCCACCTGCCGCAAGCATCGCGAATGGATGCACTCCACGCTGGCCGAGCTGCTGCGCCGCAAAAACGGCTACGACTCCTCCAGCGAGGCGAGCCAGCTGCTGATCTTCCTCGATGGCGGCCTCGCCGGCGCGCGCTTCGAACGCTCCGCGACGCCGTTGATCACCGCGCGTGAGCTCGCCGCGCAGCTCCTCGGCGAGCCACCGGCCGACTACTCCATCTAGGAGTTTGCGTCCTTTTCCTGAGCCTGCTTTTCCGCACGCCGCCGCTTGGCCGCTTCGCGTTGGAGGCGCGAGGCCTCCTTCTTCGCCTTCCCGCGCTGGCGGGCAAGCTCCTTCTTCTCTGCCTTGGCTTCGCGACGCTGCCGCTTGGCATCGGCCTTCTCGGCGGCAAGCTCGCGGTTGACGGCAAGCAGCGTGGACGGGTGGGCGAGTGACCCCAGGCGGCGCCGGCGCCGGGAGCGCTTGGCGGCGCGTCGCTCGGATTTCTCCGTCCGGTTCGTCTCCCTGGAGGTGGTGATGTGGGCGCGGGTGTCGTCGTCAAGCGGCAGCCTTTTGACCACCAGCCACCACAAAAAGATGGTCAGGCCGAGGGTCCAGAGGTTGCCCATGAACCAGTAGAGCAGCAGCGCAACGGGCACCAGGCCCGTCAGCCCCGCCATGCCGATCATGAGGGGAACGAACGGGACGATAATCCAGATTATGCGGTAGACCCGCCGGGCGCCGGGGTTGTCCCACTCCAAGGTGGAACGGGTGCGCAACTGGGAGAGGACCAGGTTGAACGTGGTGAAGACGACGGCGCTGAGGATCATGGGGATGGCGAGCGAGCGGACGTCGTCAAGCGTGGTGCCCAAGTGGTCGAACTGCTCTGGCGTCATCGATACGTAGGCGGGCAGCGGAACCCCAAGGAAGGACGCTTCCTGGAACGAGGCGACATCGGCGGGCGTGAGCACGCCGGTGGTGTGGCCCTGGGCGCGTTCAGGCACGGCCATCCAGAGCAACAGGCGGTAGAGACCGAGGAAGAACGGCACCTGCAACAAGGCGGGGCCACAACCGGCAAATGGGTTATAGCGGTGCTCCTTGTGAATCCGGCGTGTTTCCTGTTCATGCATGCGCACGCCCTCGGGGGTGGTGTCGCTGCCGTAGCGCTCCTGGACCGCGGCGAGCTTGGGGCGCATGACCACGGTCAACCGGCTCGTCTTGTAGCTCATCCACGTCAGCGGTGAGATCAACGCGCGCACGGTGACCACCAGCAGGATCACGGAGGCAACCCACGCAGTGGAGCTGGAGACGTCGAGGACCGAAGCCAGCAGCCAGTGCCACAGCTTCAATACTGCGGACACGGGGTAGACGAAGGCCTCTATCATGCGCGGACCACCACTTTTCACCTCGGGAGTTGATATGGCCAGATGCTGGGTTAATGTTAGGCCATGAGTTCGACCTCGCCCGAAACCGTCCCGGCACGCACGCCCCGACGCATCACCGCTGGTGAAGTGTTCGGCGAGATCCTTCTGACCGTCGGCGTCCTTTTACTGCTGTTTGCCTACTACGAGTCGTTTTGGACCAACGTGAAGTCGCAAAAGCTGCAGGAGACGGCGCAGACCCAGCTGGAGCAACAGTGGGTCAACCCCCGCGTGGCATCGACGCCCGAGCTTGGCGACGCCTTCGCGCGCATGTACATCCCCGCCTTTGGCTCCGACTACCAATTCGCCATCATCGAGGGCGTGGACGAACAGGCGTTGCTCGCCGGCCCGGGCCGCTACCCCGACACCCAACTACCGGGCGAGCCGGGCAACTTCGCCGTCGCCGGCCACCGCGTGGGCAAGGGCGCGCCGTTCAACGACCTCGGCCGCCTCGCCGCGTGTGACGCAATCGTGGTGGAGACCCAACGCCAGTGGGTGACCTACCGGGTGCTGCCGATGACGACGGATCCCGCCCAGCGCGCGCAGGAGATCGCGCCGTGCATCGGCGGCGAGGCGGCGCAGCGCGTGACGGGCGGCGACTACGCGCACGTGCTCGGCCGGCACATCACCACGCCGAACGATGTGAGCGTGATCAACCCGGTGCCGGAGACGGACATGGTTGAGGTCGCCGAGGGGCTCGAGGGCATGATCACCCTGACCACGTGCCACCCGCAGTTCTCCAACGCGGAGCGCATGATCGTCCACGCCGTGCAGACCGAGGCCGTGGACAAACCGGCTGGCATTCCAGCCGCAATGACGGAGGTGAGCTAAATGTATTCGCTTTTCTGGCGCTCGTTGCCGGGCGGCACGGCGGTCAAGACTCTGATCACCCTTGCCCTCCTGGTGGGGATCTTCTTCCTACTCATGGAGGTTGTCTTCCCGTGGGTGGCGACGTTCATGCCGTACAACGACGTCGCCGTGTAGGCAAGGCGCAAGGAAGGCGCTAACCCCAGCGCGGAGGCGGCGGCGTCCAGCTTGCGAGGGCGTCGATAAGCGCGTCGGGGTCGTCGGAGCACACGAGTGCGTCGCGGTCCGCTGGGCGGATAAAACCCTCCGCCACCATGTGCTCGACCATCGTCATGAACGGTGCCCAGAAGGACGTGCCGAGCAGCCCGATGGGTTTGCGATGCAAGCCGAGCTGCTGGCTCGTCCACTCCTCGAGCAACTCGTCGAGGGTGCCTGCACCGCCGGGCAGGGCGACGATTGCGTCGCTCAGCGCGCTCATCCTGGTCTTGCGCTCAGCCATGGTCTCGACGACCTCGAGTGCGGTGAGGTGCTCGAACTTGAGCTCGTAGTTGGCCAGGTGCGTGGTGAGCACGCCGGTGGCCTGCCCGCCGGCGCTGACGGTCGCCTGCGCGACCCGGCCCATGACGCCGAGGCGGCTGCCTCCGTAGACGAGCCCGATTCCGCGCGTGGCAAGGGCTGCGCCGAACGCGTCGGCGAGGGAGAGGTTGGCCGGGTTCGTGCCGGGGTTGGCGCCGGCGTAGACGGCGATGGCGCGCACCCGCCGGGGCAGCAGCGCGGGGAAGACGGCCTCGCGAAGCAGCGGGGCGAGCGCGACGCCCGCGGGATCCGCCGGATCGACCCAGGCCAGCTCCGCGATCTCGGCGCAGGCGCGCGGGGCGCCGCTGGGGCTGTCGGGGCCGTCGGGGCCGCGGTGGGTGAACACCGTCGCCGTCACGAGGTGACCCGGCTCGTTGGAGGCATCGGCGGTGAAAGTGCCAACGGCTTCGAGGTCGCCGGGGTTGATCTGCACCCCGATTTCCTCGCGGACTTCGCGCACTGCGGCATCGAGGGGTGTCTCCCCGGGGTCGAGTTTCCCGCCGGGCAGCTGGAACCGCGGGCTGGATGCCTTGCGCACGCATAGGACACCGCCGTCGCGGTCACGCAGGACGACGGCGGCGACGTGGATGACCACTGGCCCGGTCACAGTCCCAGGTTGGCGATCGCCATCTCGGCCACGGCTTGGGCCTTGATCGATTCTTGCTGGTTGCTCCACACGGTGACCACTACCGGGCCCTTGGCCACCGAGTACACCGCGCCCGTGGTCCCGTTCGGGCCGGGCACCGTCCCGCCGCCGGCGCGCCCGCCGTTCCATCCGGCGGGCTCGTCGGCAGGCTCGGTGTCGTTGATGGGCGCGGCCCAGTCCACCACCGCCATCGCCTCATCGGCACTGGACATGTGGCGCACCACCACGGTCAGCTGCGGTTCCTCCGGGTAGGACCAGAACTGGCAGGCCGGGGTGTCGAAGCGCGCATCGGTGCCCACGCCGGTGACGCGTTGGCCGTTGGTCTCGGCCACCCACTGCGTGTCCAGGTAGGGGCACTCCTCGAAGGAGGCGCGGTCGGTCGCCGGGACCGCGTCGAGGGGCAGGCCCCCGTCCAGGGCGGCAGGTGCCGCAGCGGGCGTTGCGGGTTCGGTGGGCACCTGGCCGGCCGGGTCCGAGGAGCAGCCGGCCAGCAGGGCAGACGCGGCAAGGGCGGCCAGAGCGGTCGGTAGGGTAAGACGCATGAGCACAAGACTAGCGGTGTTGCGTGAACCGTCGACGGACGTGCCGGACAACAAGGCGCTCGACACCGGCATCACTGTGCTGAGCGTGTCGCTGCTGGTCATCTCGCTGGTGGCGATG
This sequence comes from Corynebacterium sp. LK2510, assembly GCF_040946405.1. NCBI lineage: Bacteria > Bacillati > Actinomycetota > Actinomycetes > Mycobacteriales > Corynebacteriaceae > Corynebacterium > Corynebacterium sp. LK2510. The sequence goes on from NZ_JAYWLR010000003.1 coordinate 7,312, forward strand.
CTGCGCCTGCCGCTGGACTACGCGCTGCTGCACCTGACGCTCGTCTCTGTGTTCTCGTTTCTGCTGTTCTACGGGATCGTGGAGATGCACCGCTGGGGCCGGGTCGGGCGTTCGACGTGGCTGATGGTGCTCACCGGCGTGTGGATCGCGGATTCTCTGGTCACCGCCATTGCGCTGTACTGGGTGTTTATCCTCTTCTTCGTCTACCTGCGCGCGTTCAACGACTGGATCGGCTACACCTGGGTCGCGCTCGGCCTGGGTATTTCCGTCGGCATCCAGTGGCCCGGGGGCTTAAGCATCGGCGGCGTGGTCGGTCCGGTGCTCTCCGCGCTGGTGGTGGTGGCCACGAACTACGCCTTCACCACGATCGCGCGCGTGAGCAAGGACAGGGAGAGGCTTATCGACGAGCTCATGGCCACCCGCGTCCAGCTACTCGAGACCGAGCGCGAGGCGGGCGTGGCCCAGGAACGCGAGCGCCTCGCCCACGAGATCCACGACACGGTGGCGCAGGGCTTGTCCAGCATCCAAATGCTGCTGCACGCCGCGGAGCGCGATCTGGCCGCCACGGGGCTGAGCGAGGCGCAGCTCGCGGCACCGACGCGGCGGATGGAGACGGCGCGCCGGGCGGCGTCGAACAGCCTGGCGGAGACCAGGGCGATCATTGCGGCGTTGACCCCGGCGGCGTTGAAGGAGACGTCGCTAAGCGAGGCCCTCGGCCGCATCGCGTCGGACTTTGCGACGGCCGGCGAGATGGACATCGAGGTCGCCACCGACGGCGAGGCCGCGCAACTGCCCATGCGCACCGAGGCTGGGCTGCTGCGCATCGCGCAGGGGGCGGTGTCGAACGCGGTGAAGCACGCGCAGGCCACCAAGGTGCGGGTGACGCTGACCTACGGTGCGGGCGAGGTGCGCCTCGATGTCGTGGACAACGGCGTCGGTTTCGATGTTGCGGCGCAGCGCGACACACCCACGGGGATGGGCCACCTCGGGCTGGACGCGATGCGCACGCGTGCTCGGGAGCTCGGCGGGGAGCTCGTCGTGGAATCCGCCCCCGGCGGGCCGACGGCGGTGTCCGTAGCGGTGCCCGGTACTATCAACCAAAAGGAGGACATCGCATGATTCGGGTTTTGCTTGCAGACGACCACGAGATTGTCCGCCTCGGCTTGCGCGCCGTGTTGGAGGAGGCCGAGGACATCATCGTCGTCGGCGAAGTCGCAACTGCGGAAGGCGCGATCTCGACGGCGCAGGCCGGCGGCATCGACGTCATCCTCATGGATCTGCGCTTCGGCGCGGGGCCGCAGGGTGCTCGCGTGACCACGGGCGCCGAGGCGACGGCGGAGATCCGCCGCACCATGGACCACCCGCCGCGCGTTTTGGTGGTGACCAACTACGACACCGACGCCGACATTCTCGGCGCGATTGAGTCGGGCGCGGTCGGCTACCTGCTCAAGGACGCCCCGCCAGAGGAGCTGCTGGAGGCGGTGCGCTCGTGCGCGAAGGGCGACACCGCGATGAGCCCGGTGGTTAAGGACCGGCTGGACAACCGCGACCGCGCACCACGGTCCTCACTCACCCCGCGTGAGTTGGAGGTGCTGCAGCTGGTGGCGCAGGGCTCGTCCAACCGGGAGATCGGTCAGGAGCTCATGCTGTCCGAGGCGACGGTGAAGTCGCACCTCGTGCACATCTACGACAAGCTCGGCGTGCGCTCCCGCACCTCAGCGGTGGCCTCGGCGCGGGAGCAGGGAGTTCTCTAACGAGTCGCGCTAGCGGGACTTTTCCTGGATCTCGATGGTGAGCTGGTCAGCCTCGCGGTCGAGCGAGTTGTGGGCCAGGCGCTGCTGCTCCGGGTTCATGTGCTCGGCGTTGCTCACGGTCAGTTCGAGCTCGTCGAGGCGGACGTCGAGGTCCTTGCGGTAGCTGTCGCTGAGCTCGTCGTTGTGGGCCGCGTTGTCGCGGATCGCGTCGATGCGGGCCTTGAGTTCCGCTCCGCGGCCGGAGTAACGGGCGAGGTCCTGGGTGGTCAGACCCAAGGAGTTTGCGCGGTTCTGGATCCGCTGCTGCTGGTACGAGGTCAGTGCGCGGTACGCCAGCGGAGCCAGCACGGGAATGAGGATGCGGGCGCCGCCGAGAAGGTTCTTCGCCTTCTTCTTGGTCAGGCCGGACTCCTCGATGCGCTTCAGATGTGCCTCGGCGAGCTTGCGCTCGTGCTTGCGCTTGCGCTTGAGGCCCTTCTTCTCGGCGTTGAGCAGGCGCTTCTCCGCCTTGTCGAGGAGCTCGGCGGTGCGGCGGTCGTTCTTCGCCTGCGCCTTCGCCGCCTGGCGGGCGCGGGCTTGCGCGGCCTTAATCTCTGCCTTCGTCGCGGCGCGGTACTTGCGGATGGTGTTGAAGATTCCCATTGCTGTCCTCTCCTCGAGGTGTGAGTTTTGTTGTGTCCCGAAGGCGGTGCCCGAAAGCTGTGCCCGGAACTACTACCAGGGGCTCCACTTTACCTGGATGGAGGCGATAGGCTTGGGGGCGCTGTGAGCTGGAGTGAGAATAAATCGTGTGCGGTGCGCGCGTCCGACCTCGTCGGGTGCCGTTACCGGCTTCGGCAGCGCCGCACCCACCCTGAGGTGCCGGAGCCGCCCGAGGCGCTGCTGCGCCAACCCCAGGTGGACGCGGCCCGGGCGGCTGTCTTTGACAACCTGCCCGTTAAGCGCGCGCTTGGCGACGGCTCCGCGCGCCGCTTCACCCGCGTCGACCTCGACCCCGCCCGCCCCGCGGAATCCGTTACCGCCACCCGCGCGGCGATGGCGCGCGGCGCGGACCTGATCACCAACGCCGTGCTCACCGGCACCGTCGACGGTGTGGAGGTGGTCGCGGAGGTCGACGTCCTCGCCCGCCGTGGTGCGACGTCGACGTACATGCCGGTGATGATCTCCAACCACCGTGTCGCGCGCGCCCACGACGGCGAGCCGCGCATGCGGTTCATCCCCACCGGCAGGCTGAGCCTCGGCGCCCCGATCGCTGTGGCGGCACGGGCGCGGCACCATACCGTCGACGGCTACCGGCTCGCGCTGGCGCATTTGTTGCTCGGCGCGGCGTCCGATGGGTGGGGAGCGCTCATCGGCCAGGACCGCACCCGCGCCTACCTCGTCGAATCCACGCGCTACGTCGCCCCGCTGCGCGACGCTCTCGCCCAGCCGATCCCGGAGGCGCCGCGCCGCCTGAAGCAGTGCGCCTCCTGCCGGTTCTGGCCGCTGTGCGAGTCGCAGCTGACCGCGGCGGACGACATTTCGCTGGTTTTCCCCGGCGGGCGCGCCGACTCCTTTAGGGAGCGCGGCATTGACACGGTCGCAGGGCTTATCGACGCCAACCTGGGCGAGCCCTCCCGCATCGCCGAAGCCTGGCGCGAGGGCGTCCCGGTGCTGCGCCGGCGCGGGGCGGCGCCCGTGCCGCGGGCGGACGTGGAGGTCGACGTGGACATGGAGGCCTATCTCGACCAGGGCGCCTACCTTTGGGGCGCGTTCGATGGCGAGGCCTACCACGCCTTTGTCACCTGGGAGGAGGTCGGCGCGGCCGCGGAGGAGGCGAACTTCGCCGCGTTCTGGTCCTGGCTGATGGGTATGCGCGACCAGGCGCACGCCGAGGGCAAGACGTTTGCCGCCTACTGCTACGCGGCGGGCGGGGAGAACCACTGGCTGACGTCTTCGGCGAAGCGTTTCGGCGCGGTGGAGCTCGCTGAGGTCCAGCGCTTCATCGTTTCCGATGAGTGGATTGACGTCTTCGCCTACGCGCGGCGCCACCTCGTTGGCACCGACGGGCTGGGGCTCAAGGTGCTCGGGCCGGTGGCGGGTTTCACCTGGGAGGACGAGGACGTCGACGGGGAGCGCTCCGTCGCCCTGCGCCTTGCGGCGCGGCGTGGCGACGCCCAGGCGCGCGAGATGCTGCTGCGCTACAACGAGGACGATTGCCGGGGCACGCGTGCTGTGCGCGAGTTCCTCGCCGCCGGCGCGCCGGGCGTGCCCGACCTGTGACCGGGCGCGGTTGCATGAGTTGCTCTAGCTGCGGCGCCGCTCGGCGGCGGCAAGCGCTGCGGCGATACCGACCAGCAGGGCTAACAGCCCGGCGAGGACGGCGATGAAGCCGGCCCACGGCAGCGACCCGAAGGCCGCGCCGGTTGCCGCGCCGAGCACGGACGAGCCCATGTAGTAGCAGAACACATACAGCGACGACGCCTCGGCGCGGTCGCGATCGGCGATGCGCCCGACCCACCCGGACGCGGCGGAGTGCAGGGCGAAGAAGCTGGCGGTAAACAGCAGCATGCCGGCTAGGGCGAGCCAGAGCGCGGGGCTGATCGCCACGAGCACGCCGAGAAGCATGAGTGCTGCGGCGGCCACGACGACCGGCCCGCGACCGAAGCGCGTGACGTAGACGCCCGCCCGCGCCGAGGAGAAGGTGCCGGAGAGGTACATGACGAACACGAGCCCGGCCAGAGCGGGCGGCAGTCCGAAGTGCTCGATGGCGCGGTAGCCGAAGTAGTTGTACAGCGAGACAAACACGCCCATGGAGACGAACGCGGCCGCGTACAGCGCAATCAATCGGGGGTTGCGCAGGTGGCGCACCACGGCGTGGATTTCGCTGCCCGGCCGGATGCTGTCCTTGGGGGTGAAGTTGCGTTGCTGGGGCAGCAGCACCGCCACGGCCAGGGAGAGTGCGAGGGCGAAGGCGGAGGTGGCCAGAAGCGCCCAGCGCCACGATGCGAACTCGAGCACGGCGGCGGGGATGAGGCGGCCGGTGAGACCGCCGATCGAAGTTCCGGCGATGTAGAGACCCATCGCCCCCGGCAGGTCAGACTCGTCGAGTTCCTCCGACAGCCACGCCATGGCTACGGCGGGGGTGCCCGCGATGAGCGCGCCTTGGACCGCACGCAGGGCGATGAGCTGGCCCGCGGTCTGGCACAGCGGCAGGCATAGTCCCACCGCTGAGGCGGCGAGGGCGGAGATCAGAATGATCCGGCCTCGGCCGTACTTCTCCGAGAGGATGGAAAAGGGGATGACGAACAAGGCCAGCGCTCCGGTGGCCGCCGACACCGTCAGCGCGGAGGTCACCGGCGGGATGCCGAGCTCGGAGGTGAGTGTGGGCAGAAGTGCCTGGGTGGAGTACAGCGAGTTGAAGATGGCCAAGCCCACGGCGAGCATGGCGAGCTGCGCCCGCTTGAACTCCGCTGTTCCCGACCGGATTTTCACTGCCTAACGCTCCTTCGTACGACGTCGTTTGCGTTGTGCTTTGCTCCCCGAGACCCCCGAGACACCCGAGGCGTCCTCAAAGTCCCAGAGTGTAGTCGGCGGCGTGGCGTCGAAAAGCTTGTTCTGGGACGAAAAATGGGTGGGGACCCCGGCAACCGGGAGCCCCACCCATTGACGCTGCGCGCGAGGTGTTACTTAGACGCTGCTGCGAGGCGCTCGTTGACGTCCTCCCAGTTCACAACGTTCCAGAAGGCCTTGGCGTAGTCAGCCTTCACGTTCTTGTACTGCAGGTAGTACGCGTGCTCCCACATGTCGAGCATGAGCAGCGGGGTGAAGTCGACGGAGATGTTGCCCTGCTGGTCGGTCATCTGCTGGATGATGAGGCGGCCGGCGATGTGGTCGTAACCGAGGACTGCCCAGCCGGAGCCCTGCAGGGAGGTTGCCACGCCCTCGAACTGGGCCTGGAGCTTCTCAAAGGAGTCGAAGTCGCGCTCGATCGCGGCGGCAATCTCACCGGTCGGGGTGCCGCCAGCGTTCGGTGCCATGTTCTTCCAGAAGATGGAGTGGTTGGTGTGGCCACCGAGGTTGAACGCGAGGTTCTTGGACAGTGCGCGAAGCTTGTCCGGGTTGGCCTCGCCGTTGCGCTCCGCCTCGAGTGCCTCGAGGGCGGCGTTTGCGCCCTTGACGTAGGTGGCGTGGTGCTTGCTGTGGTGCAGCTCCATGATCTCGGCCGAGATGTGCGGCTCGAGGGCGTCGTAAGCGTAATCGAGTTCGGGAAGCTCGTAAACAGCCATGATGGGTCGTCCTTTCGTGGAAATTGTTGTTACGGCCCCCATAGTAGACACTTTCGAATCCCTTTCAAGGGAATCTTTTCTCGGCTCGGGCCGTTTAAGGGGCATGGGTTTTCTCTTTGGACGCACGCCAGAGCTTATCGACGCCCCCTCGGCCCTCCCGGGCCGCGACCAGCCCGTTCTCACCCGGCCGGAGCCGCACGCGGTGCTGGGCACCCCGATCACCGGGCCGTGGCGCGCCGGGCAGAAGCGCCTGCTGGTTGGCCTGGGCTGTTTCTGGGGAGTGGAGAAGCTGTACTGGCAGATGGACGGTGTTGAATCAACCTCGGTCGGCTACGGCGGCGGGATCACGCCCAACCCGACCTACCGGGAAGTCTGCTCCGGCATGACCAACCACGTCGAGCTCGTCGAGGTGGTGTACGACCCGGAGCGGATCAGCCTGAAGGAACTGGTACGCGCCGGCCTCGAGGCGCACGACCCGACCCAGGGGTTCCGCCAGGGCAATGACGTGGGCACCCAGTACCGCTCCGCCTTCTACGTGGATACGGAAGATGAGGCCGAGCAGATCAGCGGCTGGATCGCCGAGTACGGCCGCCAGCTTGAGCAGGCCGGCTACGGGCCGATCACCACCGAGGTCGCCTCCGGCGCGTCGTACTACCTGGCCGAGGAGGAGCACCAGCAGTACCTGCACAAGGTGCCCAACGGCTACTGCCCGCACCATTCCACGGGCATCGCCTGCGGCATCTAGTAGTTGAACCGTCGCTGGGTCATCACCGCGGGCCGGCGCAGCTTCGTGGCGTCGCGGTGGATCCACAGGCTAATGCGGTGCAGGGTGGCCGCATCCAAGTCTGAGCGCATCACCGCCGCCCAGTAGGACACCGTCTCGTCGTGATAGTTGTGCCCGTGGGGCGACGGGCAGTCTTGCGAGGACAACTGGTCAATCGCGACCTGCCAGAAGGTGATGAAAGGCGTCCAGCGCATGGTGTCGGGAACGTCGAGGCGCTGCGCTGCGGGGGCCGGAACGCCGCGCGAGCCGGGCTCTTTCAGCCAGTCGGGGGCGCGCCACGCCAGGGACCAGTCCCACCACACGACCGGGTCGGAGGCGTGCTGGGCGAACACCACGCGGGGTGAGGCCCACTCAGCGGTGTACGGCCGGCCCGCGTAGTCGTGGCCGAGGTGGTCCGGGTGGGCGCAGAAACGGGCGTGGCGGCCGCCGTCGACAATCGGCAGGCGGTGCGGGCTGCCCGTGTCGCGGCCGCGGGTGAGTTCGTCGTGGATGCGGGCGAAGCCGGGCGTGCCGGTCAACACGGCGCCGGAGACGGTGCCGAGGAGATCATCGACGCTGTCGAAGGCGTCGGAAACGCCGTAGGCGCCCAGGGACTCGCCGCCGATGTAGAGCTTGGGCCGTCGGGTGGCGGGGAGGGCGTCGAGGCGGTCGCGGATGGCGTCGATAAGCATGCGCGCCGAGCGCACCGGCGACTCGTGGTCGGCGAGGTAGGAATACGCCGACGGGAGGTAGGAGTACTGCAGCGCCACGATGGCCGTGTCGCCGCGGCCGATGAACTCGAAGCCCGAGGTGTGGAAGTCGTTGATCCAGCCCGTGCCCGCGGCGGACATGACGGCGAGGTGGGAACGCGACCACGCGTCGGTGCGGTCGAGCTCCGCCATTGCCTGGCGCACCGTCTCCTCCGGGCCGCGCTGCCTGCCCAGCCCGATGAAGATGCGGATCGGCTCTGCGCCCTGGCCGGGGATGCCGAGCACCTGCTCGATGTCGCGGGTGCGCGGCCCGCCCGCGACCACCGCGCGGCCCTGGCGGCCGATGCTTTGCCACGACTCGTAAGACGCGGGCGATCCCGAGCGCTCCGGCTCGCGGGGGCGCGGCGCGCCGGGCAGGAACTCTCGGTCGAGCTCTTGGGCGTTGCGGTAGACGCGCGAGAGTATGTTGCGCAGCACCACCCGGTCGGTGAATAGCAGCGTTGCCCCGGCCCCGCCGATCACAGCCAGCGGCCACGAGGTGACGCTGGGCAGCCGTTTTCCCAGCAGCAGGTTGAGTAGGTCGATAATCACTTGGAGTGCTTCGCCGATGGCCAGCAGCGCGCCGTAACCGAAGGTGCCCACGGCGATGCCGAACAGTGAGCCACGCAGCCGGTACTCACCCACGCCGACCAGCTCGACCTGACGTTTGCCGCGGCGCCGCGACAGCACGAAGGCGCTCACGGTCACCGCACTCATGCCGAGGTGAAGAAGGGTGCTTGCGGTGCGTGCAGCGCGTCCGGTTCCACGCGGGGAAACCGCCAGCCCAACACCTCCAAGGGCAATGCGGCGCACCCTGGACACGGCCACGCCGGCGGCGTGGCCCACACCCTGGCAGATCGCCACGTTGGCGGCCACAACCCACCAGCGATGCGGCAGCAGCGATGGGGAGACCGCACCCCAGGTCGCCGCCTCGGCGCCGAGCACGCCCGCCCCGAAGTTCGCCGGCAGGCGGCGCAGGCCGCGCATGCGCACCAGGGGAGTGAGGTCGGCCCACACCTCCACCACGGTCAGCGGGATGGTGAGCAGGCCGTGGCTGGAGAAGTTGTAGCGCTTGCGCGCGGTGTCGACGGCGGCCTCGACGGCGGCGGGGCCGCCGGTGTGGGCCCGGGTGGCGTCGAGAAGCGAGACGGTGCTACGGGCGCGGGCGATGAAACGGGCAAGCCCGCCAAGCGACAACATGCGGCCTATTGTGGCAAAACCCGCGCTGGTGCGCAGGGCATGCGGCCGCACCACAGCGCGCGGACGCTAGCGGTCGCGCAACCCCGCGAACGGTTGTAGGTTTGGCAACCGTGACGACTCTGCTTGGCAGCAACGCAACCAACAGCAATGGCGGGCAGGCACCCCGGGCGCCCAAGATCGTCGCCCACCGCGGCGCCTCGGGCCTCTACCCCGAGCTGACGCGCGCGGCGTTCGATGCGGCGCTCGAGATGGACATCCACGGCATCGAGTGCGACGTGCGCCTCACCCGCGACGGCCGCCTGATTGTCTTCCACGATCCGGTCCTCGGACGCACCTGCAACGGTCGCGGGCGCGTCTCTGCGCTGGACTTCGCCGACATGCGCGCGCTCAACGTCGGCACAAAAGACAACCCGCAGCAGGTCATGCTGCTTGAGGAGCTGCTCGAGCTCATGCAGGACCACCCGGACAAACACATCTACATCGAGACGAAGCACCCCTCGCGCTACGGCCCCGAGGTCGACGAGCAGACCCTGCGCACCTTGGCGTACGCCGGTATGCGCGACTCCGAGCGCGTGCACCTTATTTCGTTTTCTCACCGGGCGATGCGCTACTTCACCGAGTTTGCCCCGGAGCTGGAGACCTTTTACCTGTTCCGCCTGCGCGAGCGGAAGTGGAACAAGAACAACTGCATGCTCTCGCGCCCGCACGGGGTGGGCCCGGCGCTGAGTCACCTGCGGGCGCGCCGGGAGCTGATCGGCTTCAAGGGGCTCAAGACGTACACCTGGACGGTCAATGGGCCCAAGGACATGTTGTGGTGCCGCGACCACGGCGTGGACGTGATGGCCACCGACCTGCCGCACCTGGCGGTGGAGACCTTTGCAAGTGCTGGCGGCGCTGGCAAGAAGGCCGCTGAGTAGGAGGCTACAGCGCCTGGGGGTCGCAACCGCGTCCGGTAGCATGTGGTGCCATGGCCAAGAAGAACCGCACCACGCAGGAGAACCTGCCCGAGGGCATGAGCCGCCGCCAGGCCAAGCTCGCCGCCCGCGCCGCTGAGCGCGAAGCTCTGCAAAAAGACCCCCGCCCGTTTGGCGGCCTCGCCGCCGAGGCCGACCTCATCGCCCTGCAGGAGTTCGTGCCCTCGGCGGTTGCCGAGCTCGACGTTGCAGGCGAGAAGGTCAACATCGTGACCGTTCTGCCGGGCGCCGGTGCGGCGCTCGTGCGCGGTGAGGCCGAGGGCGGCGAGCGCTTCGTCGCGCTCCAGGTCGCCTCCCACTCCCAGAACCCGGGTCGTGACTTGGCCTACGCCCTGAACTGGGTGGTCAACGCGAAGCCGGGCGAGACGCTGCAGTCCACCGTCGCCGACGGCAACCAGCCGGAGCTGGCCTCGCTTATCAGCGCCACCGCGACCCCCACCATCACCGAGTACAACGACTTCTCCTGGTGGTTCCCCGCCGGCGCACAGATCCCGGCCGACATTCAGCAGGCCCTCGCCCGCGCCAACGACGCTGTGATCCCCTCCACCCGCGTCGACGCCGACGTCCCCGGCTCCATCTGGTGGGTCAACCCGGGCGGCGGCAAGGCCCACATCCGCTGGGTCCGCCCGGAGGAGAACGAGAACCAAGTGCTGTCCGCGCTGGCGCGCATCGCGGCCCGCGGCAACCTGCACCTCGGCGAGGGCACCAAGCTCGCCGGTGCGTTCCGCACCCACGGCGTGGTCGTGCCGGTGTGGGACCTCGACCCGGAGGTCGAGCCTGCGTCCTACGCCGAGGCGGTTGTGGCGCTGAACAAGGAGATCGAGCAGGAGTACTCCAACGACGCGCAACTCACCGCCGACGAGCGCAAGCAGTTGGACAACATCAAGTCGCGCCAGGTGACCATCTAGGCGGCAAATGCTCTAAGAGCGCTCTACAGCGCCCCAGCGCCCGTGGCGAAGGAAGTTCTGTTTTTCTTCGCCCGGGCGCTTCTTCATTCTCCGGCCGGGCGTTGCGAGCTCGTCTTCCCCCGCCCCGAAAGTGGGGAGCCTGGGCTGCGTCGGCAACGACGGGTCACAGCATTCTTTACGCGTGTCCTAGACTCCGAAGGACATGACGACAATTCAATCTGCGGGGGCGGGTTCGCCCTCGACGCCTCCCTCGTCCGGTGCCCCGGGCTACGTAGGTAAGCGCAACGGTTTTTCCGCCCGCCACCTGCACTTCATCGCACTCGGATCCGCTATCGGAACCGGTCTGTTCTACGGCTCGGCCGGCGCCATCCAGGCAGCTGGCCCGTCGGTGCTGTTGGTCTACCTGTTCGGCGGCGCGGTGGTCTACTTCATGCTGCGCGGCCTGGGTGAGATGGCGGTGCGCCACCCCGTGAGCGGGTCCTTCGCCGAGTACGCGCGCGCCCACCTTGGCGGTGCCGCCGGTTACCTGACCGGGTGGATGTTCGCGTTCGAGATGGTGATCGTGGCGTTGGCGGACCTGACCGCTATCGGCATCTACATGGGCTTTTGGTTCCCGGATGTCTCGCGGTGGGTGTGGATCGTCGCCGCGCTGCTGATCGTGGGCGCCGCCAACGTCGCCTCCACCAAGGTCTTCGGCGAGCTGGAGTTCTGGTTCACCATCATCAAGGTCGGCGCGGTGATCGCGATGATCGTCGCGGGTGCTGCGGTGCTCGCCTTCGGGCTTTCCGACGCCGCCACGACCGGCCCGCAGAACCTCATCAACGACGGCGGCTTCTTCCCTAATGGCATTGGCGGCATGGTGTCCTCGTTCATCCTCGTGCTCTTCGCCTTCGGTGGAACCGAGATCATCGGTGTGGCCGGCGCTGAGGCGAAGGACCCGGCCCGCTCGATCCCGAAGGCGGTCAACACCGTCCCGGTGCGCATCCTTTTGTTCTACGTGCTCGCCATCCTGGTGATCTTGATGATCAACCCGTGGTCGACGGTGACCGGCGAGGAATCCCCGTTCGTGCAAATTTTCTCCGCGCTCGGCGTGCACTGGGCGGCGGGCCTGCTCAACCTCGTGGTGACCACCGCGGCGCTGTCCGCCATCAACGCCGACATCTTCGGCACCGGCCGCGTGCTCACGGGCCTGGCGTCGCAGCGGCTCGCGCCGGCGATCATGGCCCGGACCGTGCGCGGGGTGCCCGTGATTGCGACGGTCATCCTCATCGGTGTGCTGGTCGTTGGCGTGGTGCTCAACACGCTCATCCCGGAGTCCGTCTTCGAGCTCGTGGCCTCCCTGGCCACCTTCGCCACCATCTTCGTGTGGCTGATGATCCTGCTCGCGCACCTCGCGTCCCGGCGCCACATGACCCGGGAGGAGGCGGAGGCGTTGGAGTACCGCGTCCCGTTGTGGCCCTACGGTCAGTACTTCGCGGTGGCATTCATCCTGTTCACGTTCGGGATCATGGCGTGGCAGCCGGCCTTCCGCCCGGCGCTCGCGGTCGGCGTGATTTTCAGTGTGGCGTGCGTGGCGGCCTACTACGCCACGGGCCGGCACAAGCTCGAGGGCATCAACGATCACGTGCCTGGTGGGCATGCGGGAGATGGGCGTCGATAAGCGAGTTGCCCAGGTCACACTAAGGGGCAACCTTCCGGGGTGATCGAGCGCGGAAATGGTGACATGTACCGCGTTTTTCGCGGAGAGTTCACGCATTACGCGCTCGACTGCATATATTTAGTGGGTCCGAAAACGGCTGCTCAGGCTGCCCCGCTCCTAAAGGAGGACCCTTGGAAGGGATCATCTCTACGCTTAACGACCTAATTTGGTCGAATTGGCTCGTGTACCTGTGCCTCGGTGCGGGCGCATACTTCACCGTAGTCACGCTGTTCTTGCAGGTCCGCTGCATTCCCGACATGCTCAAGCAGATCACCCAGGGTGAGAAGTCGGAAGCGGGCATCTCCTCGTTCCAGTCCCTGATGATCTCGCTCGCCGGCCGCGTCGGCGTGGGTAACATCGCCGGTGTGGCAACCGCCATCGCCTTCGGCGGCCCCGGTGCCGTCTTCTGGATGTGGGCGATGGCCCTCCTCGGCTCCGCCACCTCGTACGTGGAGTGCACCCTCGCCCAGGTGTACAAGGAGCGCGACCGCGACACTGGTGAGTACCGCGGTGGCCCGGCGTACTTCATCGAGAAGGCCTACCGCCACACGCCGGCACGCAAGTTCATGCTGGCCTACGCCGTGGTGTTCGCGGTCGCGATGATTCTGGCGATGGCCTACTTCATGCCCGGTGTTCAGGCCAACGGTGTCGCCGCCGCCATCGAGAACGCATGGAGCGTCCCGACGTGGGTCTCCGCCCTCGGCATGGCGCTTCTGCTGGCGATCATCATCATCGGTGGTGTCAAGCGCATCGCCATGTTCGCCTCCCTGGTTGTTCCGCTGATGGCCGTGATCTACATCCTTTTCGCCGTCGCGATCCTGCTGACCAACGCTTCCCAGATCCCCGAGGTGTTCGGCCTCATCTTCCGCTCGGCATTCGACCAGGAGGCGGCGTTCTCCGGCATGCTCGGTGCGGCGATCATGTGGGGCGTCAAGCGCGGCATCTACTCCAACGAGGCAGGCCAGGGCACCGGCCCGCAGTCGGCCGCAGCAGCTGAGGTGTCCCACCCGGCGAAGCAGGGCTTCGTCCAGGCCTTCGCCGTCTACGTCGACACGCTGTTCGTCTGCTCCGCGACCGCGTTCATCATCATCTCCACCGACATGTACAAGGTGTTCGAGGGCGAGACCGAGGAGGGTGCGGTGCGCTACGCGGGCTCGCTTGCCGACGGCATCGCGGTCGGCCCCGGCTTCGTCCAGGCAGGCCTCGACTCCTTCGCACCGGGCATCGGCCCGTCGTTCGTGGCGCTGGCGATCCTGTTCTTCGCCTTCACCACGGTGCTGGCGTACTACTACATCGCCGAGGTGAACTTCACCTACCTCAACCGCTGGATTCCGAACTCGACGGCACGCAAGACGCTGATCTGGCTGCTGCGCATCGTCATCATCGTCTCCGTGTGGATCGGTGCTGTCTCCACGCCGGGTGCGGCGTGGGCGCTCGGCGACATCGGCGTGGGCACCACCGCGTGGCTCAACATCATCGCGATCCTGTTCCTGCAGGGCCCCGCGCTGAAGTGCCTGTGGGACTACCGCCGCCAGAAGAAGGCCGGCTTCGACCCGCAGTTCGATCCGGAGGCCATTGGCATCCCGAACGCCGACTTCTGGGTTGAGCGAAAGGCCGAGATGATCGCCGCCGGCACCTGGCAGCACCCGGATGCCCCTGGCACCGCCGCTGCTCCGGCCGACACCTCGGCTGCTGGACGCCCCGATGGCGGCTCCACGATCGTGGAGAAGTAACTTCAGGCTCTGAATAGAGGGAAAAGAAAACCGCCCCCGAGGGGGCGGTTTTTTCGTGGCCGGGTGGTGGCTTGCTAAAAGACGCCAGCTAGCGCAGCGACGCAAACAGGGCCTCGGCGGCGGCGTCGTCCCAGAGGACAACGCTGCCGACCTCGGTGTCCAGGAAGCCGCCGAGCGGGACCGTCTCGGTGTTCAGCCCGCCGCGCAGGGCCAGCGGGATGCGCGCCAGGTTCCAAACGTGGTCGCCGGTGTTGACGGTGAACATGGCCGGCAGGGTCCACGCGAGTGCGGTGAGGCGGAACGGGTTGAGCAGCACGCCGGGGGAGGTCGCTTTGTCCATCAGGGCGGTGAGGAACTCGCGCTGGCGCTGGACGCGGTCGAGGTCGCCCATCGCGGTGGCGCGGGTGCGCACGTAGCCGAGCGCGGACGGGCCGTCGAACACCTGGCAGCCGGGCTGGAGGCTGATGTTGGCGAGGGGGTCGTCGATAGGCTCGGCGACGCACAGCTCCACGCCACCGACGGCGTCGACGACGCCGGCGAGCCCGCCCATGCCGATCTCGGCGTAGCGGTCGATGCGTAGGCCAGTGTTCTGCTCGACGGTCTCGGTCAGAAGCTTCGGCCCGCCGTAGGAGAAGGCGGCGTTGATCTTGTCCGCGCCGTAGCCGGGGATCTGCACGTAGGAGTCGCGGGGGATGGACAGCAGGGTGGGCTGGCCGCTCAGCGGCAGGTGCAGCAGCATGATCGTGTCGGTGCGGGTGCTGCCGATGTCGCCGCCGGTGCCGAGGCGGTCCACGTCAGCCTGGCTCAGGCCCTGGCGCGAGTCGGAGCCGACCAGCAGCCAGTTGGTGCCGGCGGTGTTGCGGACCTGGTCCTCCGGCAGCGCGTCGGCGCGGGTGAGGCGCGCGTCCACGGCCAGCGTCAGGGCAATCACCACTGCGAGCAGCAGCGCGAGCAGCGCTCCGCAGCCGGGAGCTTTACGACGCCTCCGCGGCGCGGCCGCAGGCGCCGGACCCGCCTGGCGCTGCCGGGAGACCCGCATCGGCACCGGCTGCTCGGCGGGCAGGGGCTGGCCTGCGGGGCGGCGCGGCGGGCGCTGCGGGGGCCGTTGGTGCGACGGACGTTGCTGCATCATCCGTTGCTGCGTCGGCCGTTGCTGGGCAGGGCGCTGCAGCTGGGGCGCCTGGCGCGGGGTGTAGCCCCGGCTGGCGTCGGGGGCGGGGCGGGGCTCGTAGCGCGTGTCGAAGCGGGTCTGCTCCGGTCGCGCTGTGCGCGGGGGGCGCTGTGGCCGGTCAGTGCGTTCAATCCGGTCAGCGCGTTCAATCCGGTCAGCGCGTTCAATCCGGTTGGCGCGCTCGACGCGCTCGGGCCGTTGGGGGCGCGCCGTGGACGCACCGCGGCGACGCACGGGCCGGCCGTAGCGGTCGACGATGGGCGTGCCGTCCTTGCCCAATACGTAGTCCCCGAGGTTGTCTCTGGGGTCGTTCGAGTGGGGGGTGCTTGGCATGTGACTAGCCTAAACCACCGCCACCCAACCGCCGCGCTGGTTGATGCCGTCTAGATGCCGAAGATGGCGAGGATGCTGGGGTCGAGGAACCGGTAGCCGAGGAAAGCGGTGGCGTCGATAAGAAAGTGGCCGAGGATGAGTGGCCAGATGCGGCCGGTGCGGTGGTAGTACCAGGCGTAGACGACGCCCATGACGATGTTGCCGAAGCCGGCCGAGACCCCCTGATAGAGGTGGTAGGCGCCGCGCAGGATGGCGGAGGCCGCGATGAATCGGGCGGGTGACCAGCCGAGCTGCTTCAGGCGGGTGCACAGCCAGGCGACCACAACGAGTTCCTCGCCGAAGGCGTTGGCCGCCGACCACAGCAGCAACGTGGGCAGCCGCGCAGCATCGGTTGCGACGACGACTTCCTTGCTCCAGCCGAGGTGCACAGCGGTGACGTAGAGGGCGAGGCCGGGGATGCCGATCAGGGCGGCGAGCCCGGCGCCGTGGAGCCAGTCGCGGCCGCGGGGCAGCGGCAGGCGTGCGCCCAGGAGGAACAGGGCGAGCGCGCCCCACGCAAACAGCGTGAGCGCGGAGGCGGCCTGGAGGGCGAGGTCGAGCCAGGAGAGGTCTGAGTGGGCGTCGTTAAGCGTGACGGCCTGCTCGTTGAGCGCGGCGGGGGCGAGAAGCGAGTCGATGAGCCGCAGGATGGCGCGCAGCGCGCTGGTGCCGAAGGTGACCGCGAGGACGATGAGGATTTCGGCGCGCAAGCGATCGCGGGTGGGCATGCGATAACTTTAAGCCATGACGCGCATTGCCTACCTGGGTCCGGCCGGAACATTCACCGAGCAAGCGCTGTGGGAGTTCGGCATCGAGGGCGCCGACCCCGTGGCGGTGGAGTCTCCGGCGGCCGCGCTGAACGCGGTGCGCCGCGGCGAGGCCGAGTTCGCGGTGGCGGCGATCGAGAGCTCGGTCGACGGCTCAGTCACTTCCACCTCGGACGCGCTCATCGAGGCCCCGGGGGTGCAGATTTACGGCGAGACCGAGCTCGACATCGCCTTCGCCATCATGACGCGGCCGGGCATGGCGCTTGCCGACGCCACCACGATCGCAACCCACCCCGTCGCCCACCAACAGGTCAAGCAGTGGTTGGCGGCCAACGCCCCTCAGGTGGCGTTCATCCCGGCGGCCTCCAACGGGGCGGGCGCGAAGATGGTCGCCGACGGCGAGGCCGACGCGGCGGCCGCCCCGCTTCGGGCCGCGGAGCTGTTCGGGCTCGAGGTCCACGCCGAGGGGGTCGCAGACCTGGAGACGGCGCGCACGCGCTTCCTGCTGATCGGCCCGCCGGGTGCGCCGCCGGAGCGCACCGGAGCCGACCGCACCTCGATCGCGTTCGAGACGCCGAACGAGCCGGGGACCCTGGTTGCCGTGCTGCTGGAGTTCGCCTACCGCGGCGTGGACTTAAGCCGGATCGAGTCCCGGCCGACGCGCAAGCAGCGCAACACCTACACGTTCCACGTCGACCTGGTCGGCCACATCGACGACGTGCCGGTTGCCGAGGCGCTGCGCTCGGTGTACCTGCGCGCCTCGGCGATCACGTACCTCGGCTCCTGGCCCCGTGCGCACCGCGGCGGCGGCGTGGAAGGCAAGGGCGAGACGAGCGACAGCCGGATCCAGGAGGCCCAGCGGTGGGTGCAGAGTCTGCGGGAAGGGAAGTAAGACATGTTGATTCTGTTGCGGCACGGACAAACCACGTCGAACATCGGGCGCTACCTTGACACTCTCGTGCCGGGCGCGGAGCTGACGGAGAGGGGCCGGAAGCAGGCGCGCGCCGCCGGCGAGGAAATCCTGGGGGAGTTCGACGTCGACCGCGTCATCACGTCCGAAGCGCTGCGGGCGCGGCAGACGGGGGCGGAGGCCTTCGGCACCGCCTTCGACGACATTCCCGCGGTGCCTGGGTTGCAGGAGGTGCACGCCGGGCGCTGGGAGATGGAGAACAGCATCGAGGCACACACGGCCTACTACACCGCTTTCAGCGGGTTCTACCGCCGACAGCTCGAGGTGGGCATCGACGGAGGCGACTCGCTCGAGACGTTCTTGGCGCGTTACCGGGCGGGCTTGGATCCTTGGGTGGACCCGGAGAAGACCACGGTGGTGGTCAGTCACGGCGGAGCGATCCGGGCGTTTGCCGCCAACGCCGCGGAGGTCGACCCGGCGTTCGCCGAGGCGGCCCGGCTGCCGAACTGCCGCTACGTTGTCCTCAACCCGGTGGGTGAGTTCGGGTCGTGGCGCGTGGAGCGGTGGGGAGACTACGAGCTGCCGTAGACGCGGCCGGCACGAAACGCGGCCAGCACGAAACGCGCACACCCGCAGACACACCGCTGGCCCGCGCCGGGCATGACTGAGCCGGCGCGGGCTAGGCAGGGAAGGGCGAGAGAAGCAACAGGGGGGCTAACCGGGCGGGGCAAATAGCGGCGGGTCGTTGGCAGGGGAGTGCTGCCGGGATCGCCGGTGGGCGAGCCGGTACCCGGGGGCATTGTGGGCGTCGCTTGTGGAGTTGTAGTGGACCGTTCCGTCCGGGTGGGCGACGCCGACCCTGTGCGTCCCGGGATCTCTGACGGTGTGGTTGAGCCCGCCGGAGAAGTCGTGGTTGTCGTTGTTGCACCTGTGGTGCTGCCGGCATAGACCGGCGAGGTTCTCGATGTTGGTCCTGCCGCCCGCCGCATACGGGATGAGGTGGTGGATCTCGAGCTCCGAGAACGGTGTGGTGCACCCTTCCCACGCGCAGACGCCCTGGGCGGCGAAAAGCGCGAGGCGCTGGGCGAGGTTTGCCAGCCGGGTCGCGCCGATGGACAGCGGCATTCCCGTGACTCGGTCGATCTGGACCACGAAGTCCTTGCCGGCGAGGCCGAGGCGGAGGATGTCGTAGCAGGTGATGTCGATCCCGGTGGTGGTGCTAAACGTCGTGGTGTGGTCGGCGCCTTCGAGGTCGTCGAGGGTCATGGACAGCACGACGGAGGCTGCGCCCGTGCCCTGCGGCGTGTGGGTGCAGTCGTTGACGTGGTGCAGCGCCGCCATGAGCTGGTCGAAGCGCCGTTGGCCTGGAGTGCGCGAGTCGCTGTCCGCGGCGTCCTCTGGCAGGTTGCTTCCCGGGTGCAGGCCAGCGTCGAGGATGGCTTTGAGCAGTGCCGCCTCGCCGGCGGGTGCGGTGATGGTGATGTCGCAGGTGCCGTCGGTGCGCTGCAGGCCGAAGCGGACGCTGCGGTTGCGGTACGGCCCGAACGGGTCTTTCGGCTTCGGCGGGGTCGGCGCGCACGCGTTGGCCTGCTCGACCCGCCGGCGGACCCAGCGGCGCAGGTCCTCGGGGCTGCGTGTGGCGGCTTCGCGGAGGGCGTCGGCAAGCAAGCTCGCCCGTCCCGGCACAGCGTTGGGCAGGAGGGTGCGCAGCTCGTGGTTGATGATGCGCTGCTTCTCCGCGGAGACCTTCGCTGAGTCGCTGCGCGCCTTGCGCTGCGACTCCCGCTCGCTCTGCCGCGCTTTCTCCCTCTCATCAGCGCCCGCATCAGAACCCGAACCCGCATCACCTGCAGGCTCCGCGAACAGCTCTCGCCCGCGGGAGAGGCGGTTGAAGGCCTCGCCGCGCGAGAGGCCGAGCTTGTCGGTGAGGTAGCTCGAGGCGTAGCGGGCGCCGACGGTGCGGCCGGCGTCGTCACGCTCGCAGACGAAGGCGAAGGCGGCGTCGATGAACGCCTTCATGTGGGTGATCTCCTCCAGCCGCTCGATCTCGGAGTGGACGTCGGCGAAGGTCACGTTGCCGGGATCGGAAAAGAGGTCGCGGATCTCGCTGAATGCGTTTTCGATAGCGTCGTTAAGCGCTGCTAGCTTTTCCATGTCACCCCCTCATAATGTCCCGGCGATGCCCCCAAGTATAGCAAACACGTTCGAGACGTCAAGGGGTATTGGAAACTCGCGCCAACTATCCCCACCCAAGCTCGTGGAGCGCGTCCTCCTCGAGCCCGAAATAGTGACCGACCTCGTGGAACACCGTCACCTTCACCTCGGCGCGCAGCTGCTCGCGATCGTGGCAGATTGCCTCGAGGGCGTCCTTGTAAACGAACACCGCGTCGGGCAGAAAGCCGGCGTGGTTCGAATACTGTTCCGTCAGGGGCACGCCCTCAAACAGTCCGAGTAGCTCAGGCTGGTCCTCGTTGTAGTCCCGGGCCAGCACGACCAGGTTGGTCATGGCACGCGCGAAGTCCTCCGGGATCTCGTCGAGGGCGTCGTTGATCATCTCCTCGAACTCGGCGTCGCTGACTGGCTCCACGGTCCGGCCTTTACATCCCTACGGCGCGGGCTGCTCGTCGCGCAGCGGGCGGCGGTCGGGGCGCTCGGGTGGCGGGTTGCCGTCGATAAGCAAGCCCCCGCGCCCGGCTGTGGCGGAACCGGTGAGTGTGGCGAAGTTGCCCTCGTTGGAGAACACCAGCGCGCAGTTCACGCTGCGCGAGCCGCCATCCCAGCTTGCCGCGGGAATGGTGGTCCAAAACGGCTGCAGCGCGACCTGGTAGAGGTTCTCCTCCCCGCCGAGGTAGTCGTGCGCGGCCGCGGTGCAGGCATCACCGAGGTATCCGTCCTGTTCCTCCACCGTCGGGGTGTGGTCCGGGAACACCTCGGCGAGGCTGACCACCCGGGTGATCTCCATCTGGTGCGGCTCGGCGCAGTCGACCACGGTGATCGAGTTCGCGGCGTCGACGGCGGCGCACTGGCCGGTGTCGAGCGTGCGGGCCTGGTCCTGGGTCGCCGCCGCGCCCGTCGTGAGCACCGGGGTGCCGGTCGAGTCGGTGACCTGCAGCCCGCACAGCATGGTGCGGTCGCCGCGCGCCCAGGCGTCGGCAGGCGGGAGGATCGAGGCGACGGAGTAGCGCCCGTTCGGGTCGTACACGCCGTTGAGGTAGCGCAGCGTCGCGGCCCCGCACAGCTCCTCGCGCAGCTGGGCCTGGCGCGTCTGGTTCGGCGGCTCGGCGTCGGGGCCGAACTCGGAGGCGGGGAAGGTGGCCAGGTCCTCGCGGGTGGACACCTCGAAGCGGTGCTCGGAGTCGCACGGGGTCTGCTCGAAGCCGGTGATCGCGCCGTCCTGCCCAACCTGCCAGGTCAGGCACGATCCCGAGTCGGCCGTGGTGAAGGGGGCCGCAGGTTGAACGCCAGTCCAGGCCGCAGTGCTTCCCGGGGAGGCACTGCTTATCGACGCCCCCCCACCCCCAGATGCCGCCGGAGACGCATCGGACGCGGCGACGTACGAGGCGGCGCCGACCGCGCCTGCGAGCAGTGCAAGGAGCGCGGCGCGCGCGCCGGTAGTCGTAGAAGCCATGGAAACCATCATGCCACGGCCGCGCGCCCACTCCCCACGCCTATTCCGCGGAGCGCCCCACCCGGGTGGTCAGGCGGTAGCGGTCCGTGCGGTAGACGGAGGAGCACAGCTCTACGGCGTGCTCGCTGCTGCGGGCGTAGCGCTGGATGTGGAGCAGGGCGGTGCCCGGGGAGACGTCGAGAAGCGCGGCGTTGGACTCGCTCGCACCGACTGCGGTGACGATCTGGTCGGCCTCGGTGATCCCGAGCGCGTAGTCCTCCTCGAGCAGGGTGTACACCGAGTTGTAGACGTCATTTTCGAGCAGGTCGGGGACGAGCTCGCAGTTATACCAGGCGTCGTCAATCGCGTATGGCTCCCCGTCGCCGAGGCGCAGGCGCCGCAGGTGGATGTGCGTCATGTGCGGATCGGTGCCGAAGAACGCGGCGACGTCGACGGGCGGGGCGGCGCGCTCAGAGAGCAGGATTTTCGACGACGCCGCGACCTTCTGAGCCTTCATCTCGTCGGAGAAGCTGGCCAGGTGCAGCTGGCTGACCAGCGGATTGGGGGCGACGAAGGTGCCTTTGCCGCGGACGCGGCGCAGCTTGCCCACCGCGACGAGGTCCCCGATGGCGCGGCGCACCGTGATCCGGCTGACGCCGTACGCCTCCTCGAGCGCGCGTTCGCCGGGAATGGGGTCGCCGGGACGGAGCTCGTCCGCGCACATCTGCTCCAAGATGAGACGCAGCTGAGCATGCTTCGGAACAGGCCCATCAGAAATCTCCATGCGATACATTCTACTCCAACTGGTTATGACCAGATAGCGCACCAGCGCACACACCTGGCCCCGCCACCAGTGCGCCCTCACGCCGACACGCTAGAGTAGGGGCCGTGATTGATCTCAAGTACCTGCGCGAAAACCCAGACGTCGTCCGCGAGTCCCAGCGGGCACGAGGTGAGGATCCGGAGCTCGTTGACAAGCTCATCGCTGCCGACGAACAGCGCCGCTCCGCAATCCAGGCGGCCGACGAGCTGCGCGCGGAGCAGAAGGCATTCGGCAAGAAGATCGGCCAGGCCGCGCCCGAAGACCGCCCGGCGCTCCTCGAGGGCTCCAACGAGCTGAAGGACCGCGTCAAGGCCGCCGAAGCCACCCAGGCTGAGGCGGAGGAGCAGGTCCGCGCGCTGCAGTACGCCATCCCGAACATCATCCAGGGCGCGCCCGCTGGCGGCGAAGAGGACTTCGTCGTCCTCGAACACGTCGGCGAGGTTCCGGAGTTCGACTTCGAGGTCAAGGACCACCTCGACCTGGGTGAGTCGCTCGGGCTGATCGACATGAAGCGCGGCACCAAGGTCGGCGGCGCCCGCTTCTACTACCTCACCGGCGACGGCGCGTGGCTGCAGCTGGGCATGATGATGCTCGCCGCAGAGAAGGCCCGCGAGGCAGGGTTCACACTCATGGTCCCGCCGGTGCTGGTGCGCCCGGAGATCATGCGCGGCACGGGCTTCCTCGACGCCCACGACGAGGAGGTCTACTTTCTCGAGCGCGACGACATGTACCTGGTCGGCACCTCCGAGGTCGCCCTGGCCGGCTACCACCGCGACGAGATCATCGACCTCAGCGACGGCCCGGTGCTGTACGCGGGTTGGTCGTCCTGTTTCCGTCGTGAAGCGGGCTCCTACGGCAAGGACACGCGCGGCATCGTGCGCGTCCACCAGTTCGACAAGCTGGAGATGTTTGTCTACTGCAAGCCGGAGGACGCCGAGGAGATGCACCAGAAGCTGCTCGGGCTCGAGCGCGAAATGCTCTCCGCCGTCGAGGTGCCCTACCGCATCATCGACATCGCGGCCGGCGACCTGGGTTCGTCCGCGGCCCGCAAGTTCGACACCGAGGCTTGGGTTCCGTCGCAGAACACCTACCGCGAGCTCACCTCCACCTCGAACTGCACCACGTTCCAGGGCCGCCGCCTGTCCACCCGCTACCGCGACGCCGAGGGTAAGACCCAGATCGCCGCGACGCTCAACGGCACCCTGGCCACTACCCGCTGGCTCGTGGCAATCCTGGAGAACAACCAGCAGGCTGACGGCTCCGTCAAGGTGCCGGAGGCGCTGCGCCGCTTCGTGGGTAAGGATGTGCTGAACCCGTAATGAGCGTTGATAAGGCCCTGTTTGTAGTCGAACCCGGCTACGCGCCGCCGTCGCACCACGCGACGGAGTCAGGTGAGCGCTTCTACCAGCGCGTCATCCGCGTGGCCAAGGGCCTGTTCCGTGCGCAGGGAACGCGCACCACCATCTACGGCTTGGAGCACCTGCCCCGCGAGGGCGGCGCGCTCATTGCCGCGAACCACACCGGGTGGTTCGACTTCATCTTCGCCGGCATGGGACCGCACATCAATGGGCGGCGCCTCGTGCGTTTCATGGCCAAAAAAGAGGTCTTTGAGCTGCCCGTGATCGGCTGGCTCATGCGCAGCATGCACCACGTGCCGGTGGACCGCTCCGCGGGCGCGGCGAGCATCGACGACGCAGTGGCGTTTCTGCAAGCCGGCGAGCTGGTGGGCATCTTCCCGGAGGGCACGATCTCGCGCTCCTTCGAGCTCGCCGACTTCAAAACCGGCGGCGCCCGCATCGCGCAGCGCGCCGGGGTTCCGCTCATCCCCTGCGCCATCTGGGGCTCGCAGCGCCTGTGGACCAAAGACCTGCCGCGTCGCATGGGCCGCTCGAAGACCCCGGTCATCGTGCGCTACGGCGCCCCCGTGCCCACCGAGGGCACGCCCGAGGAAGTCACGGCCCGTCTCAAAGAGGCTATTGCAGAGCTTCTCGACGCCTCCCGGGCCGAGTACTCCGACACCTTCGGCCCCTTCGAACCGGGGGAGAAGTGGATGCCGCAGTCCCTCGGCGGCGGTGCCCCGACGCTGGAGGAGGCAGAGGCCATCTACCAGCGCGAAAAGCAGGCCCGGGCCGAGAAAAAGAAGAACAGGTAGCGCACTGCCCATGGCCCCGCGTCTGATTGTCAGCGACATCGACGGAACGTTCATCACCAGCGCAGGTCGGGTGACACCTCGTCTGCGCGATGTGGTCGTGCGCGCCGTTCGCGCTGGTACAGGCTTCGGGCTAGCTACGGGTCGTCCCCACCGTTGGCTCCTCCCAGTTCTTGAGCAGCTCCCGATCGCGCCCGTCTGTGTTTGCGCTAACGGTGCGGTCGTCTACGACCCCGCTGCAGACCGCATCGTGCGCGCATTCGAGCTGGAAGCGACCGTGATGGCCGGCCTCGTCGAGACGATCGAGTCCGTCATGGCGCCGTTGGGCCTGCCCTTCGGCTACGGGGTGGAGCGCGTCGGCGAGTCCGCGCTCGACCCGGAGGACGAGGTCTTCCTCATCACCCCCGCCTACAACCCGGACGGCTGGGACTCCCGCTTCGGCATCGTGCCGATCGATGAACTGGTTAGCGTCCCGGCCGCCAAACTGCTGGTGCGCTGCACGGAGATGCACAGCGCCGAGATGTTCGACCTCATCGCGCCGCTTATCGACGAAACCTCGGCCCATGTCACCTACTCCATGGACGAAGGCCTGATCGAGATGTCCAGCCCGGGAGTGAACAAGGCCATGGGCGTGTCCATCCTCGCCGCCCACCACGGGGTGGAGCCGGCCGAGGTTGTTGCCTTCGGCGATATGCCGAACGACTGCGAAATGCTCTCCTGGGTCGGCACCGGCGTGGCGATGGGCAACGCCCACCCGCTCGTGCAGCAGACCGCCGACCAGGTCACGCTGACCAACGACGAGGACGGCGTGGCCGAGGTGCTCGAGCACTGGTTTTAGGGCGCCCCAAAAGTGGTAGTTTTCTCGTCAACGACGTGGGGTGTTGTCGAAAGCGAGGTCTGCCTGTGCATAACTACTGAGTGGCTACGTCGAGGATGCCAGAGTTTTCATCCGAATTATGGAAAACTGAGGTGCCCAGGTGAGCGAGCGCCGTCAAGGCTGAACAAAATGGACAGCACCACATGACGAAGTGAGAGAGTGACGACGTAGCATCATTAACCGCGACAGATCCTGCGGCAGGTTTGTGAAAATGTAGGATCGCGATTTCCGGATGGAGAAATTGGGGCTAACGCGCCTGCGCACTTCGGCCTTGCGGCTCCAACAGTACGACTGGCTGGCCAAGCCGAGGGGCCGGGGCCACCAAGTCCTTGGCCCGTTTAGCCTAACCCCGACACTCGCCGAGGCGATCCAAGCGGACGATTCGGGTCGATCACAAGAGATGCTGCCTCTCACCAGTACTCGGGCGTGAACTTCTTTCGCGATCGATTCAAAATAAACATCCATCCCATCGTTACGACATTTGCAAGAACCGAGCGACCGCCAAGTGTGGGCGACCTCAATGATATGTCTCGTCCCCCGTGGCTGCGACCGTGGTGCGTCCCTTCAACTCAGAGCGCCCCACTTGTACGTTTCCTCCAGCACCTGGCCGTATCTAATGTTATCTATCTGTTTCAGTCGGGTCATGCGCCAAACGTGGTAGTGACCTTCGTCGAAATGGCCCGCGTACAGGACAACAACAGAAAAACTCTTATCGATGACCATCTCATGCCATCGTCCAATACGGACGAAATCGTCATCGCTGTAACTGATGATGCGAAGGTAACGATCCTGCGCCAACGTGAACGAACGGGGATAGAAGTATGATCGTTGGTCGTTCCAGCTTTCTCCCCAGAATTCCGGGAAGGAACCCGGAAGTAGAAGCGAGTGGGGATCTCCCGGTCCGGGAGTAAGTGCTCGTACAGGAACGATTTTGCCGTCCTCAACCGTGGGGCCGAGATGGCGTATGAATATGCCATTGAGGTAGATCGAGTAGTCCGATTGTCCCGGGTGCGCCTCGACGTGGATGTGTTCTGCGGGGTGATCTGGTGGATCTGTGTATACGCAGTCGTAGGAGACGGTCGAACTCATGTTTCTCGTAAGCAGAGTACGCAGGACTCCCTCTCTGAGAGGGTCGGTGTATTCGTGGAAAGATGAGATCTCTTGGCTGGTGCAAAAATCATCCCAAAACGGGCTATGGAACATGGATCCTGCCGTTCATCAAGGTCGATCGATTGTGGTTTGGTCCTTTACTAATTCGGGGAAAGAGCACAGGTCCGAATAGTACGTGTACTGGGGGCAATCATAGCGCCCCAAGGCAAATCTCAATCCACTATACTGCCCCTCGTATCCCCAAGAAGGAACGGATAGTTTCAACTCAGTCACCTCAACGAAGAAAGTACCCGGCGAAGTAGGGGTTAGATAATTAGCAGTCGACGCATATCGGGGACCCGCTTGAGTAATTTTATTTGTCATCGTCTGCAAGGTTGGATCAAGCTGGAACCTCTTGTCTTCCTGCAACCTGCTCTCGACGGTAAACGTGAAGCTTGGCATATCAAGTGTGTTAACTTGCGCGCGCACTTGGGCGGATTGCCTTTGGATAAGGACATTGTCGATCCGCCAGTCAAAGTCCTTAGACCATTTCACTGCGCCACTACCTGTCATTTCCCCGACACAAAACCTGATTGTTTTAGAGATATGATAGTCACTTCTTCTCAGTGGAGCGCTTATGGAACTTGGCTCATACACGTCGCATTCGGCAGCAGATGGGGGATTAGATGCTTGAAGGCTAAGACGCGTAAAATTCGCTGCGACATCAGCCACCGTGGGCAGATCGAAATAAACACTGTCACCTGACATAATCGAGATGCCTCTGTTGGAACACATAAAGTCGAACTCGCCCGTAACAAGATTCGCCATAGCTATGCGATTTGCAGCAGTTTCGCACGAAAACGGTTGCCAGAAGGTAGTTGCATCCGCATAGATGGTCCCGCTTTCGAAAGGTTGTTCTTGCACGCCTTCATCATTAATAAAGGAGTCGTCAACCGGGTAGCCATAAGAACTCCGTTCATAACCTTGAGTAGCCCAGGAGAATAAGACTCCTTGACTAACTGCGTGTGCTCCGTGTTGTGGTGTCCAGTAGATCATTCCTCCTTCGAAGACGTTGTAGCGTCCGATTCCGTCTGGGGTGGTCAGCTCATCACTGATGGGAAAACCAAGATCACTGTTGTGCCCGCCCATGGACTGCCACTTGTCGTAGATAGCTCCCTGGATACTGGCCTGCGTAGCGGGTAGTGCATTGTGGGTGTAGACGTGGCCACCTTCAAAGTGTTGGACGTACCACTGGTTGCCTAGCGAGATGTCGCTGGTGGTGGGGTAGCCAAGGAACCCGTTTTCCCATCCGTGCCGATGCCAAACTCTTGACACAGGGATGCTGACGGTGTGTGCACTTGTACGCGGATGCCAGTAAATGAAACCGTTGACAAACTCAGAGCGTTTGCCCACACCGTCCGGGTTTGTCAGCTCATTAGACTTCGGAAGAAGGAGGAAACTGGTAGGTCCGCCTAGGGAGTCATAAAGGTTCTTAATTGCACCGCACACTTCGAAAGGTGCCGGCCAGTACACACCGCATCCCGGGCGGGCATTCAGCGTAGGGGTATCTGGGTTGGTGAGCTTTGCTTCTTTGATCTCTGCTTGATCTGCGTCAGCTTTGATGGTTCCTGCCGGGACCTCTTCTTTGTCCGAGCGCATCTGTCCTGGGACAATCTCGCTTTGTGGATCGTTAGTGGGGTGCCACTCGTCAAGCCCTTGGGGATTAAGCTCGTCCTGCGTGACCTGGTTAACCTCGTACCCTTCGGCTCCGGGAGGGGTGGGGATACCCCACTCGGCGAAAGGGCCTTCGATGTTGACTGCAGGTCCTTCGAGCGTATCCGGTATGGAGTGTGTCTCATTCGTCTCTGGTGGGGAGACACCGTCACGTAAGGATGAGCCTGATGAGGCGGTCTGGGCTGTGGCGACAGTGGGATGCGCAGCCATGAGGACAATGATCGACAAAGCTGCTAGACACTTCTTTACCTGCGGTTTCATTGAATTCCCCTGAATCCCTGGTGTTGTGATGTTCTCCGACTGTCCTTAGGCTACAAGTTACCTGCCGTAGTCGCAGTGCAATCTGCAAAAAGGTTAGTTAAGTGAAAATAGTGTCTATTTCTCAGCAAGGAAGAGGGTCGGGGACATGAGGGTCGGGAAGAAATGTGGCGGGTCTCTGCTGACTGTCGCGACTTTTGCGAGCGTTGTAACTGGGTTGCCTCACGCTGTGGCGGATGATCGGCCGTCGCTGCAGGCGACGAGTACTACTCCCGTGGAGGACAATCGAATTGCTGCCTTGTGGCACGTTGTAACCCCTGCCAGTGCAGATGCTGCGCCTCAGGTTCGCAGAGAGTGCACCGTGAGTTATGTGGGGGATGGGTTTTGGCTTACTGCGCACCATTGCGTCTCTCAAAGCCCGTCGATGGATGGTTATTTAGAGCAGTTTGATGGGCAGCGGGCTGGGATCGCCGGAATCTACACACTGTCAGATACGGATGATGTTGCTCTGATTGAGGCGGGGTCGGGAATTGATGCGGATACTTTTGACGTGGCGCAGGATCCGCTCGAGATAGGTCAACAGGCAACGATGACCGGATACGGAGAAACTCACGAGTACGCGTCATCGGCCACGACGACGATTATCAATCATCGTAACAAGATCGATTTCGGGTCCGCAGTCTATACCGACCTGTTCGAAGCACAGTCTGTAACCGCATCGCGATCGTGCGGCGGTGATTCGGGAGCTCCCGTTTATATCGGGTCAACCATATATGCAATCCACACGGGAGGAGGTTATAACCCTTCCTGTCTAGACGGAAAAGGCATGTTGATGTGGCATACCAATATCGCATCTAGGGCTGAGTGGATCAGTAACAGCATAAGGATGAACGCTGGGTTAACTAAATCGCAGAGGCAAAAGGCTGCTGCCGGTCTCAGCGCCGCTCCACGGAGTGAGCTGGAGTTGAGCAATGTTGAGCAGGGAAATAGTAGCCCTTTTCAAGGGCCATTAGGCAGTAGTCACTCCAGTTCGTAGAAACTTTAGCTAAATAATGAAACCGTGAAAGAGGACTGGTTCGTTTTTGGGGAAAGTGATTTTAGGCGGTACGTTTGACGGGATAGTGGTTTTGTGAACTACCATGCTCCACCGCTTGTCTGTGACAGCTGTCCAGGGTCGAAGCGAATCCCGTCCTTGCCGCCTTCAATGGATGAAGTAATGACTTCTTTGCAGTTCTTTCCTTGAAGCCACTCACGTTTCGGGATTTCCCGATTCTGCAGATGGTGTGACGAAGGGGTGGATCTTTATTGTCAATTGATCGTGGAAGGAGTTCGGGCTCAAGTACTTGCGGGGGGAGGAGCGCATCTGGTGATCGACCGCCGAATCGTTCGCTACGCGGATCACCTACTCACGTGCCAGGTAGACGCGATACGCCTTTCGCCGGCGTCCCGCAGTCATTTCCTAAACTAGCCGCTATGCCGTACATTGCCGCCATAGATCAAGGGACGACATCGACGCGGGTGGTCATCACCACTACGGACGGCCGGGTCGTGTCCCAGGCCCAGTTCGAGCACGAGCAGATCATGCCCCGCCAGGGGTGGGTCGAGCACGACCCGGTGGAGATCTGGCGCAACACTCGCCGGGCGGTCGCCGCGGCCGTCGCGGAGAAGGACATCTCGGAAAGCGACGTCGCCGCCCTCGGCATTACCAACCAGCGCGAAACCGCTGTGGTGTGGGAGAAGGACACAGGCACGCCGATCTACAACGCGATTGTCTGGCAGGACACCCGCACGAACCACGACGGTGATCCGGCGCGCTACCTGGACAAGACTGGGCTGCTGCACAATTCCTATCCGGCCGGGCCCAAGTGGGCGTGGATCCTGGACAATGTCGAGGGCGCCCGCGAGCGCGCCGAGCGCGGCGAGCTGCTCGCCGGGACGATGGACACCTGGCTGATGTGGAACCTCACCGGGGGAGCGAAGGATCCCGGCAACGCGGTCCACCTCACAGACGTGACGAACGCGAGCCGGACGCTGCTGATGGACCTCGACACCCTCGACTGGGACGACGAGCTCTGCGCAGAGATTGGTGTGCCGAGGGTGATGCTGCCGGAGATTCGGGCGTCGATAGGCGAGTTCGCGCGGGGGAGGCAGCGCGGTCCTTTCGCGGGCACCCCGATCACGGGAGTGCTGGGCGACCAGCAGGCGGCGCTGTTCGGGCAGGGGTGTCTCAGCGAGGGCGACGCCAAGATGACGTACGGCACCGGGTTGTTCATGCTGCTCAACACAGGGCAACGCCGCCAATCCAGCGAGCACGGGATGCTGACCACGGTGGCCTACCAGTGCGAGGGCGAGCGCCCCGTCTACGCGCTGGAGGGATCGGTGGCCGTGGGGGGATCGCTGATCCAGTGGCTGCGCGATCAAATGGGAATCCTGCGCACCGCGGCGCAGTCCGAGGAGCTCGCGGTCCAGGTCCCGGACAGTGCGGGCGTGGTGATCGTCCCAGCATTTTCCGGTTTGTTCGCCCCGCGCTGGCGCCCCGACGCCCGCGGCGTGATCACCGGTCTGACGCGCTTCGTGGACAAGCGCCACATCGCACGCGCCGCGCTCGAGGCGACCTGCCTGCAGACGCGCGAGGTCGTGCGCGCAATGGAGCAGGACGCGCGCACCGAGATCGCCGAGCTGCGGGTCGACGGCGGGATGACCAGCAACGCCCTGCTCATGCAAATGCAGGCCGACATTCTCGGCGCGCGCGTGGTGCGACCCGCCTTCATTGAGACGACGGTGATGGGCGCGGCGTCCGCGGCCGGGATCGGGGCGAAGCTTATCGACGCCCCCTTGACCAGCGGCGAGCCCACCACCTGGGACAGCAAAATAGCCGGTCCCGAACGGGACCGGCTTGTCGCCGCGTGGGAGGACGCTGTCGCGCGCTCCTACGACTTGGGCTAACTAGCGGGTTAGCTTTCTGGCTTAATTATCGACGTCGATGTTGACCGTGAGAGTCGTCGGGTCGAAGCTGATGTGGCCGCCTTGGAAGTCGACGCGCACCAGGTCCTCGATCGGGGAGTACTGCTCCGAGGTCGGAAGGCCGAGTGGGCCGCCGTCGAGGCCTTGCTGCAGCCAGGCGTCGGCAAGCTTGCCCACGAGGGTGAAGATGTCGCCGTTGGCGTTTTGGATGGCGATGCCGTCTGTGAAGAAGGCGTAGTTGTTGCCGCCGACGCCGGCCGCGGTGCCCGTGAGCTGGCCCAGGGTGGGTTCTAAGCGCTCCCAGTTCTCGGCGGCCTCGTCACCGCCGGCGAACTTCAGGATCGGACCGATGTAGGGCGTGAGCGCGTCTAGCGTCAGGCCGGGCAGCAGCTCGATGCCGCCGACGGTCTGGGCACCGCCCGGGAGCAGGTCGTACTGCGCGGCGAAGAGGACCAGCACACCGGCGATCGTTCCAGCGGCCGCGGCGACTGCCAGCGGATCGCCCTCGGCCAGGCCGGTCAGGTCCAGTCCAGCCTCGCTGGACGCGACCGGGGAGGTAACGACGGTCTGGGTTCCGTCGTTGTTCGTGACGGTTCCGGTGTTGACCTCGCGCGGCCGCGTCGTCTCGGCCGGCTGCGGGGCACTCTGGACCGGGTTCGGGTTCACCACTGCGCCGGCCTTGACAGCGACGGCCTTTGCGGCGGCGATGGTGCGGATCGCACCCAGCTGGTTGTATAGGAAGTCGCCCGGGCAGGTGTTGTAGTGGAAGTCGCGGTGGGCGTTGATGTTCGGGAACATCGCGCCCTGGCCGGCCGCGTACTTGCTGCCGTTGAAGCTGAAGTCAGCCGAGTGGTAAGCCTGGCCAAGCGGATCGAATCCGGCCACGGCGGCCTTCCAACCGATGATGTCACCCATGGCCTGGATGGCCTGCGGAGTCGGCGCTGCTTCCTGGTAGTTGCCCAGCATGGACACGCCCCAGGTGTTCTGGTTGAAGCCGCCGACGTGGGCGCCTTGGACGGCCTTGTCCAGGCCGCCGGCGCGGCCCTCGTAGATGTTGCCGTACTTGTCCACCATGGCGTTGTAGCCTACGTCGCCCCAGCCGAGCGTGTTGGCGTGGTAGTTCCAGATGCCGCGGACGATGCCGGGTGCCTGGGCGGCGGTGTAGTTGTTGGAGCCCGCGGTGTGGTGCACCGTGGCGGCGGTGACGGGATTGGTGTACGTCGGGGTGCGCGACGGGCCCGCTCCCCACTGGGCGCGGGAGACGACCTTCGGCATTCCCTGCGCGTACGTCTCGGCGACCGGGGCAATGTCGCCCTGAGTGGTACCCTCGCCGCCGTCGATGAAGACTGCGTCGATGTCGTTGGCGGTGGTGGGTGCCTCGGATTCGGTGCGGCCGTCCTCGAGGAGGTCGACGTTGCCGGTGGAGACCTGGATGCGCGTGGTCGGCTCGACGTAGATCGGGTCGGTGCCGAACTTGACGGCGTCGGGCACTGCGTCGGCGGGCTCCATCTGGAACCACTCCGACCAGGAGCCGTCGGCGCGCTCGGAACGAACGAAAGCGACGATGTCGCGCTCGCCGGACCACGTCAGGGCGAAGATGGAGAAGGCCTCGTCGCGGGTGAACTCCTTGACCACGCGGTCGACCTCGTCCGTGCCACCCTGGGTCTGGACCGCGGCGTCGGGGACGACGACGTCTGCACCGGCGGACAGGGAGGTCGAGTCGGAGGAAACCTCGATCGAGCCCTGCCCGATGGACTGGACCTGGAGGATGTGGTTTCCACCCACGGCGGTCACGGCAACGAGTGCTGCCGAGACAATTGCGGCTGCCACGGGGGTGACCCGCGAGCGGGACCTGGTGAGTCGTCGTCGTTGTTGCACTGTAGGGCTCCTGTTGCAAGTGTGAAAACAGTCAATCAATGAGCAGTGTAGGGGAGTTTTAACCTTAAAGGAAGCATTGAGACTTTAGGGTGTGTCGCGCGAGGGGGCGTCGACAAGCGAATATGCGAAGATGACCCCATGACTTATGACCTCATCGTTGTTGGATCCGGGTTCTTCGGTCTCACCGTCGCCGAGCAGGCCGCGAGCGAGCTGGGCAAACGGGTGCTCGTGGTGGAAAAGCGCAGCCACATCGGCGGCAACGCGTACTCCGAAAAGGACCCCGAGACCGGCATTGAGGTGCACAAGTACGGCGCGCACCTGTTCCACACCTCCAACGAGCGCGTGTGGGAGTACGTCAACCGGTTCACCGAGTTCACCGACTACCAGCACCGCGTCTTCGCGATGCACGACGGCACCGCGTACCAGTTCCCGATGGGTCTGGGCCTAATCAACCAGTTCTTCGGCCGCTACTACTCGCCCGACGAGGCCAAGGCACTCATCGAGGAGCAGCGCGAGGGCCGCGACCCGGCCGAGGCGACGAACCTGGAGGAGCGCGGCATCGCGCTGATTGGCAAGCCCCTCTACGAGGCCTTTGTCAAGCACTACACCGCCAAGCAGTGGCAGACCGACCCCACCGACCTGCCGCCGGAGATCATTTCCCGCCTGCCGGTGCGCTACACCTTCAACAACCGCTACTTCAACGACACCTACGAGGGCCTGCCCGTCGACGGCTACGCCGCCTGGCTGGAGAAGATGGCGGAGCACGAGCTTATCGACGTCCGCCTCGACACCGACTGGTTCGACATCCGCGACGAGTTCACGGGCATCCCCGTGGTCTACACCGGCCCGGTCGACCGCTACTTCGACTACGCCGAGGGCCGCCTCGGCTGGCGCACCCTCGACTTCGAGCAGGAAGTTCTCGAGACCGGCGACTTCCAGGGCACCCCGGTAATGAACTACAACGACGCAGACGTGCCGTACACCCGCATCCACGAGTTCCGCCACTTCCACCCGGAGCGCGGCGACTACCCGGATGACAAGACCGTCATTGTCAAGGAGTACTCCCGCTTCGCCGAGGACGACGACGAGGTCTACTACCCGATCAACACCCCCGAGGACCGCGAGAAGCTTCTTGCTTATCGACGCCTCGCTGCCGCCGAATCCCGCGACAACGGCGTCCTGTTCGGCGGACGCCTAGGCACCTACCAGTACCTCGACATGCACATGGCGATCGGCGCCGCGCTGTCCCTGTTCGACAACCACCTGCGCCCGCACTTCGAAAACGGCGAGCCGCTGGAGCAGTCGCGCGGGCACTAGGCGTACTGATCAGCGGATCGCCTAAATCCTTGGAGGATGTCAGCCATTTGCTTGCCTAATGTGGCCAGAGCAATCTGTGCTCCAGCTAGGCGAAACAGGCCGGCGTTTCCCATGACCTCCTCTAGTGCTGTGGGAACTGCCATGTTTCGCCCCAAGCCCGGTTGTTAAGAGGGACTAGGCCGGTATTTGAGATGAAGTCGTTGGCAACGCGTTCGTAGCGCTCTTGTCTATCATCGTCCGATTCGGCCTCGTCCTGACATGCGCGCAGCAGTTGTCGTCCAGATTGAAACCCGTACGCCGGAGCTGATTCATCGAGGCGAGTGGCCAAACTATTGAGGCGGACGCCCTCTTTGCGCAAAGCGTCTGTGACGAGGGTGGCCAGGTAACTGAACTCGATCTTGGTTGAGGCTAGGTCTGCAACTGTTCTCTCCACCGACGTAACGGGTAGACCGTCGGCATTGTTTATGTCACCTGGTTCAACGTCACGGTAGTTGTAAATGTGAATGTCTCTCTGGCCTGTTTGCTTTCGCGACGAGGTGGAGAAAAACAACTTGTTCGGGATCAGCTCCCCGATCTGATGGATGAGCGCCGCAGACTCGTGGGAGACATAAACGTCGTCCGTGGAATCTAAACGCTCGAACGGGAACCGGTCCGGCCCAAGGGATACCCACGCAGTGCGAATATCGGTGAGGGGGCCGTATTGCGCTGAGGGGAGGAGATAGACCCCTCGGCGTGCGCGCGTGAGGACACCACTATCAGCCAGCCGACTGATCTGGAGCCGGGAAATTCCCTCTCGGTGAGCCTGGGCGGTAGTGATGATCCCCCACTGGTCCGAGGCTAATGATTCCAGTAGCTTCAACACCTTTATGGCCTTCACCGGTATCACCTCCTTGCTTCGTTTGTATCGATCTGAAGGATACAAACGAAGTGATCTCGGCGGTGAGGGTGGAACCACGCTGCTGAGCAAACTGCGAAAGGGGATGTTGTCCGGCAGGTGTTACGGCACGCGGTGCGTCCAGGCCTCGGTGCCGTACTTCGTGTCGATGAGGTGCTGGGCGGCGGCGAAGTCGTCGTCGGAAAGTTGCGCCTCGGTCGCGCCGTAGCGGTTGATGAAGGTCTGCTTCATCGAGTCGATAACCTCCTGACGGCTGGCTCCGGTCTGGCGGCGCAGCGGGTCGACGCGCTTCTTCGCGCTGCGCAGACCCTTGTCCGCGATCTTCGCCTTGCCGATGCGCAGGACCTCCATCATCTTGTCGGCGTCGATGTCGTAGCTCATGGTGACGTGGTGCAACACAGTGGAGCCGCGGCGCTTCTGCGCGGCGCCGCCGATCTTGCCGCCGTCGGATGTGATGTCGTTGACGGGCACGTACCAGGAGTTGACGCCGAGCTCCTTCAGTGCGGCGATGACCCAGCGGTCGAGGAACTCGTAGGACTCGACGTAGCTCAGGCCCGCGACCAGCTTCTCTGGGACGTAGAGGGAGTAAGTAACACAGTTTCCGCCCTCCATAAACATGGCACCGCCGCCCGAGATGCGCCTCACTACCTGCACATCGTGCTTCTCGACGCCCTCCGGCTCCAGCTCGTTGACGTAGGACTGGTAGGAGCCGATGACCGTTGCGCGGTCCTCCCAATCCCAAAAGCGCAGCGTCGGCCCGCGCTGTCCGGAGTCAACCTGGTCCACCAGGACCTCGTCGAGGGCGACGTTCATCACCGTCGGCAGAACGCCAGGCTGGAGGATCTCCCACTCCAGGTCGGTGAAGTCCACCGCCTGCGTCAGCGCACGGCGCACGACCTGCGCGATGACGCGGGTGTCGAAGCCGTGAAGCTGAACGCTCCGGCCGTCGGTGCGCTCGAAGTCCTTGAGCGCTGCGTCGAGACGCGCACGCAGGTGCTCGGCGTCCTCGGAAGCAGAAGCACCCAGCAGGGAGGCGTTGATGACGTCGTAGGCCTCGTCCGGCTCGAGGAAGAAATCCCCCGAGATACTAAGCGACGAAATCGTGCCCTCCGTCGTTGCCACATCGGCTACGACGAGCTTGCCGCCGGGGACTTTCATCTCCGAGTGGAAGGTGGAGGGCTCGCTGTTCGCGGCGTTGTGATCGGGCTGGTTGCGTGTGCTGGTGGCGTCGTTCGCAGTCATGGTGGCGACGATACGCCCGTCACGCCTGCCTGGGTAGGGTCCTCGGAGGACGTCGCGCCAGGCTCTTCCAGTCGCAACTGTCTGACCAATCCCGCAACGGCCGCCACGAACTCCGGCTGCGCGAGGGTTTCCAGGGGAAGCGGGGGATCTTGCCGGGCTCTCCATGCCCACATGGACAGGATTCCACCGAGGGTGAACTCCATCACCGCTCGCTGCGGTCCTGCCTGGCTCGGGTTGATCCCGAGCTTGCGGTGCCAGTTAAGCGCAATGGTCTCCGAAATACGCGGCCTGAAGTGACCGCTGACCGAGGAATTGAGCAGTGTGCCAATCTGCGTCACCGCGGGCTCCAGGTCGACGATGCGCGTCATGGCAGTCTCTACGGTGAGCGTGCCGGAGATGAAACCCACCATCGTGGCCGACGTTGTCTCATCAATGACCTCGGTTAGGACGTCGTCGTAAAAATCCTCCAGATCCTGGAAGTGGTAGTAGAAGGTGCCCCGGTTGCACCCAGCCTCAGCGGTGAGGGCTGCCACCGAGATGCGTATGTCCGGGTGCTGCGTAAGGAGCCGCCAGAAGGCTTCGTGCAGTTCGCCGCGATTGACTTCTCGTCGTCCCATACTCAACACTTTGCCGAAATTTGGTCATTTTTCCCAACACAGTGTTGGAATAGCATCGAGAGCATGGACGCAGTAGCACTCACCAACGTCTCCTTTAGGTACGGGAGAAGGGGCGACCTCATCCTCCGCGATCTCACCTTTCGGGTGGGTTCAGGTGAGATGTGGTGCCTCCTCGGGCCCTCGGGCTCGGGAAAATCAACGTTGATCCGCCTGCTCATGGGCCTGGAGGTGCCCACGGAGGGGACCGTGGAAGTGCTCGGCGAGCGCGCGCCCTACCGCCGCGTGCGATCCTGCATCGGCTACATGCCGCAAGACTCGGCTCTGTACAACGACCTCACCGGCGCGGAGAACCTCCACTTCTTCGGCCGTCTCGCAGGGATGAAGCGCCGCGAACTGGTTCACCGCGCAGACGAGCTGCTCGACTTCTTCGATCTTGCCGGTGCGTCCGACCGCCTCGCCGGCGAATACTCCGGTGGAATGCAGCGCAGGCTGTCACTCGCGATCGCATTGATGGCCCGGCCAGACCTGTTGATCCTCGACGAACCTACCGTCGGCTTAGATCCGCGCCAGCGCATCCGTATCTGGCAGCAGCTCTCGCAGCTCAGCGCGGACGGCGTCACCGTGCTGATTACCACTCACGTCATGGACGAAGCAGAGCGCTGCCCCAACGTGGCTCTGCTTTCCGATGGCCACATCATCGGCATCGGCAGTCCGCAAGACCTGTGCCGGACAACCGGCAAAGCAAACCTTGAGGAGGCGTTCCTGCACTTCCTCGAAACCGGCTCGCTCGCGGGCACCACCACCAACACCGGGGAGGGGCAGTAATGGGCAACCTCGTGGCCGTCGTCAAGCGAATCTTTCTGCAGTTCCGGCACGACCCGCGCACCGCGACGATTCTGTTCGTGGCACCGGTGATCGTGATGTGGCTGCTGTCGCTGGTTCTCACCTCGGACGAGTACCGGCCTACCGTGGCGACGCAGCAACTACCCGCGCAGATTGAGAGGCTCTACCAGGACGAAGCGACTGTCGTCGCGTTCCCCGGCGCCGCTGCGGACGCCTACCTGCGGGATGGGCGCGCGGACGCCGTCGTCACGGTTAACGGCGACAAATTGCACGTTGAACTCGACGGCTCCGACCCTGCCCGGATACAGGCGGTGATGGAGGCGACGCAGAAGGTGCTCAGCAACTATCGTGATGCGTCGGTCGCTGAGCAGAACGCGCGGATTGCCCAGATGCCGGAATCCGTACGGGATCAGGCGCGGCAGATGGGCCTCAGCGTGGGTGGTGCTGGCACGATTACGGGCGTGTCTACGGACACTGTCTACGGCGGCACCGATTGGAAGTCATATGACTACCTGGGGCCCGCGCTGCTGGGCATCTTCCTGCTGGTGTTCACGTTCATTACCAGCCAGATGGCGCTGGTGACCGAACGTGCACAGGGAACGCTGGAGCGCTTTGTCGCCACACCGATCACACCCTGGCAGATTGTGGGCGGTTACGCGATCGCCTTCGGATTGATCGGACTGGTGCAAACGCTGATCATCTCCGGTATGGGAGTGTGGTTGGTCGGGCTGCGCATGGAGGGCAACTTCGGGCTCGTCGTTGTCACGGGCATGACCCTGACCATCGCGTCCGTAGTGATGGGGCTGGCGGTGTCCTCGTTTGTGAGAACACCCATTCAGGTGGCGCAGGTGATGCTCGCCGTGGTGACACCGCAGATCCTGCTCAGCGGTGTGTTCAACCTGGCTGCCGCGCCGCGTGTCTTGCAAGACATCAGCGTGCTGCTGCCGCTGCGCCACGGAGTGGACGCACTGAAAACCGTGATGATTCGGGGCGAGGGCTGGTCCGCTGTGTCGTTCGATATCGGCGTGATGTGGCTGATGATCGTCGCGTTCTTCGTGATCGCCGCATGGGGGTTGCGCAAGAAGAAGGCCTAGCTGGAGTGCGGTTTGCTCGGTCACGGAGCTGCGCGATACCGGCTGGTGCCTGCCCCGGAACCGGCGGCCGTCCTAGCGTTTCGTTGATCCACCGGGGTTGTCGCCACCGAACTCGCGCCGGAACTGACTGTCCCAGTCGATCTCACCGCCAGGCAGATCCCCCGCGTCCATCCGGGTGTCCCGGCCTGAACCGAACCCAGAGCCCAACCCAGAGCCCAACCCAGAGCCCAACCCAGAGCCCAACCCAGCGGGCGGGCCAGCGACGGGACCGGGCGCGACATCGGTGCCGAACCCGCGATTGATGTCGTAGCCCTCATCCATCGATCCCGACATCTGCACCCCGCGGATGATCAGCACAGCTGCGGCGACGGCAGCCGCGACACCGACGAATACGGCGGTGGAGTCGGTGAGGAACGTAAACGAGAAGGCGGCGACGAGCACGAGCGCCCCGCCGAGCGCGTAGTTGGCAGCAGGGGAGGAAAGCATGGCCCCAGTATCCGGGGCCGCCAACTACTTGGCAATGTCGGCTTGTCGGGTGCTAACCCGCGTCACGTCGCGGTGGGCAGGAGCTGACGCACTACTGTCGATGACAGAAATTACTCTGAACTAGCCTGTCCGCGAACCCGAAAGCGAGATCTGTGAACGCCGAACCAGCAGTCGACGTCCTCCAGCGCATTCTCATGCCCCGCAAGGGCGAACCGCACGACGTCCGCATGCTCTACCTGATCGAGGCGGAGCAAAACAAGCAGCGCCTGTCCTGGGCGGACCGCCAGAACCTCACTATTCCGGCGGGTGCCGAAGTGTCCTTCCAGACCTACTTCAACGCCTTCCCGGCCAGCTACTGGCGCCGCTGGTCCCAGCTTGACCGCGTCATCCTCGCGCTCGACGTCGAGGGTGCAGCTACCGTGTCTGTCTACCGTTCCAAGCACGACGGGGTGCGGATTTCCGTGCTCAACGTCGAGGCGCGCGACGAGCACGTGGAGATCCCCCTCGAGCTGCGCAACTTCGAGGACGGCGGCTGGTTGTGGTTCGACGTGACCGCCGAAACCGACGCGACCGTCTCCAACGCGGGATGGTGCGCCGGCCAGCACCCGCAGGCGCAGGTCATGCCCGACGGCACCGAGGTCGGCCCCTTCCCCAAGGAAGTGGCGGTGGGCATCCCCACCTTCAACCGCCCCCGCGACGCCGTTAACGCACTGCACGCCCTGTCCGAGGACCCGGTGGTGCTCGAGGCGATCAGCCACGTGCTCATGCCGGACCAGGGCAACCAGCACCCGGCCGGCGAGTCCGATTTCGCTGAAGCGGAGTCCAAGCTCGGCGGGAAACTGCAGATGTTCTCCCAGGGCAACCTCGGCGGATCCGGTGGATACTCCCGCATCATGTACGAGGCGCTGGGCAGCACCGACGCGCCCTACATCCTCTACATGGATGACGATATCGCGATCGAGCCGGATTCGATCCTGCGCGCTGTCCAGGCGGCCCGCTACGCCGCCAGCCCGGTGCTCGTGGGCGGACAGATGCTTAACCTGCAGGACCGCTCTCAGCTGCGCACCACCGGCGAGGCCGTCGACCCGCACACCTTCATGTGGGGCGCGGCGCCGCACGCCGTCTACGACCACGACTTCGCCCGGTATCCGCTCGGTTACACCGGCACGCGAGAGGAACAGATGAATCCGCGCGCAACCACGTCGCGCGCCCTGCACCGCCGCGTCGACGTCGACTACAACGGCTGGTGGATGAACCTATTCCCCCGCGTCGTCGCGGAGAAGCTCGGCCTGCCGCTGCCGCTGTTTATCAAGTGGGACGACACCGAGTACGCCCTGCGCGCCAAGGCCGCAGGCTTTCCGACGGTCACCTGGCCCGGCATCGCCATCTGGCACATGGCCTGGGCCGACAAGGACGACGCCATCGACTGGCAGGCCTACTTCCACCTGCGCAACCGCCTCATTGTCGCAGCTCTCTACCACGAGGGCGAGGACCCGAGCGGAATCCTGAAGAACATGTTGAAGTCCACCTACAAGCACATCATGTGCATGGAGTACTCCACCATGGCGATCCAGGTGGAGGCCATGAAGGACTTCCTCAAGGGCCCGGACCAGCTCTTCGACATCCTCGAGACGAGCCTGCCGCGCATCCAGAACATCCGCAAGGACTACTCGGACGCGCAGGTGATTAGCTCCGCGGCTGATCTGCCGGCGCCGACGGGCGCGCCGGGCGTGCCCACCGCGAACATCGGCGGGCGCCTGGCGAAGGTGAAGAAGCTGCCGTGGGCGTTCAAGGCGCTGCGCCACCAGCTGCGCGGCGAGGACCGCGCGCACTGGGATGCACCCCAGCTCAACCTCACCGCCGAGGAGGCACGCTGGTTCACGCTCGCGCGCCTCGACTCCGCCACCGTGTCGACGGCCGGCGGCACCGGTGTGGCTTTCCGTAAGCGGGACAAGGAGCTTAGCGACGCCCTGTTGAAGCAGACCAAGCAGCTGCAGAAGGACATCACCGAGCGGTGGGACGAGCTCAAGCGCGCCTACCGCGGCGCCCTGCCCGAGTTGACCAGCCATGAGAACTGGGGGCGTGTCTTCGATGAGCAAGCGTGAAGCTGACATTCTTGTCGCTCTCCAATCCATGGCGTACAACCCCGCT
This sequence comes from Corynebacterium sp. LK2510, assembly GCF_040946405.1. NCBI lineage: Bacteria > Bacillati > Actinomycetota > Actinomycetes > Mycobacteriales > Corynebacteriaceae > Corynebacterium > Corynebacterium sp. LK2510. The sequence continues at coordinate 48,604 of NZ_JAYWLR010000003.1, forward strand.
GTGGTGAAGACTGCGCGCTCGTTGAGCCACTTCGGCGAGCACGACCTCGGCTGGTTGGCTGTGGCGGGAGTGGGGATGATCGTGGATAAGCCGCGGCGCCGCCAGTGGGCGGCCCTAGGTGCGGGCACGTTCACCGCGCACGCGGCGAGCGTGGTGATCAAACGCTTTGTGCGTCGCCCGCGACCACACGACGAGCGCGTCAACATCGGCGTGAAAACCCCGTCCAAGCTGAGCTTTCCCTCGTCCCACGCGACGAACACAGGTGCGGCGGCGGTGCACCTGGCGCAGATCACCGGGTCCAAGGTGCCGTATGTCGGGGTTCCGATCATGATGCTTTCCCGTATGGTGCTTGGCGTGCATTACCCGACAGACACCCTGGCGGGAGCCCTCCTGGGTGCGGGTGTCGCCACAGCCACCATCAAGGTGGAGAAGGAGACGCGGTGAGCGAGACCCACGAGCCACTACTAAAGTCGGAGCCCCATACCGAGGGCGTCGAGGTGGTGCGGAAAAAGACCCCGCCAAAGAACCTCCCCGACGCGATGATCAAGGGCCTGCGCCCGAAGCAATGGGTGAAGAATGTCCTCGTCCTGGCCGCCCCGCTGGCGGCCGGCCTCGACGCATTTACCTCCCGCACCGTGTGGGACGTGGCGCTGGCGTTCATCGTGTTCTGCCTGGGCGCGTCGTCGATCTACCTGGTCAACGACGCTCGCGACGTCGAGTCCGACCGCGCCCACCCGACGAAACGGTTCCGCCCGATCGCCTCCGGCATGCTGCCGATCAGCCTGGCCTACGCCATGGCGGTGCTGCTTATCGTGGCCGCGCTTGGCCTGTCCTTGCTTGCCAGCGACGGCATCGCGCTGGCCATCGTCATCGGGATCTACATCGCCCTGCAGCTGGGGTACTGCTTCGGCTGGAAGCACATTCCCGTGATCGATATCGCGCTCGTGTCCTCCGGCTTCATGCTGCGCACCATGGCCGGCGGCGTGGCCGCCGACATCGCGTTGTCGCAGTGGTTCCTGCTCGTCGCCGCGTTCGGTTCCCTGTTCATGGCGTCCGGCAAGCGCTACGCAGAGCTGCTCCTGGCCCGGGAAACCGGTGCCAAGATCCGCAAGGCGCTCGAGGGATACACCTCGACCTACCTGCGTTTCGTGTGGACACTGTCTGCCACTGCCGTCGTCATGTCGTACGCGCTGTGGGGCTTCCAGCTCTCCAGTGCGGTCGAGGGTCCGGCCGCCATCTGGTACCAGGTGTCCATGGTCCCGTTTGTCATCGCTATTTTGCGCTACGCGGCGAAGGTCGACGGCGGGCATGGTGGCGCCCCGGACGAGATCGCGCTCGAGGACCGCGTACTGCAGATGCTCGCTTTGTTGTGGATTTTCTGCATTGTCATGGCGGTCTACGTCATTCCGCTTATGACCCAGTAACATCTTCTGAGTGACGAACAACGCCCGCCTTTCATTGCTGCTGTCTGCAGTGGTGGCGGGCGTTTTCGCGTTCGTGGGCGGGTGGCAGCGCCGCTGGATGAGCGACGACGGCCTGATCGTCCTGCGCACGGTGCGCAACCTGGTGGCGGGCAACGGGCCCGTGTTCAACGTCGGCGAGCGCGTCGAGGCGAACACCTCCACCTTGTGGCAGTACCTCATCACCGCCGTCGCTTTTGTGTCCGATGCGCGGCTGGAAAACATAGCGATGTGGCTAGCACTGTTGCTCACCACCGTCGCCGCGGTGACGGCGACGTGGGCCAGCGGACGGTTCTGGAACCGGCGCGCGGGCGCGGTGGCCGTGCTTCCGCTCGGTGTGATCGTCTACTTCGCGCTCCCGCCGGCGCGCGACTTCGCCACCTCTGGGCTGGAGTGGGGCTTGAGCATCTGCTGGCTCGCCGTGTGGTGGGCGCTGCTCGTCGTGTGGGCCCAGCCCTCAGGGCGGCGCGCGCTGCCCGCGGCCGGATACTGGCTCGCGTTCTGGTGCGGACTGTCGTGGCTTGTGCGCCCCGAGTTCGCCCTCTACGGCGGGGTGACGGGCATAGTGCTCTTGGCGTACAGCCCGCGCAAGACTCTGGGAATCCTCGCCGCGGCGTTGCCGGTGCCCGCGGCGTACCAAATTTTCCGCATGGGGTACTACGGCCTGATCACCCCGCACACAGCGGTGGCCAAGTCGGCTGCCGACTCGGAGTGGGCACAGGGCGCAGGCTACCTGTGGGACTTCCTCGGGCCGTATGCCCTGTGGGCGCCGCTTGCCGTCGCCATCGCTGTCGGGGTGTGGCTCCTGGCTGACGCGCGGGGCCGCGAGCTCGCGATCGTGCTCATTGTTGTCGGCTGTGCTGCGTTCCATGTGCTCTACATCCTCCGCGTCGGCGGCGACTTCATGCACGGCCGGATGCTGCTGCTCCCCCTGTTCGCAATGTTGCTTCCGCTCATGGCTGTTCCGGCGCGACCGGTGACCATCGGGGTGCTCGTCGCCGCGGTGGTGTGGGCCGGCGTCATTATCGTGCGCGCCCACCCGCTGCCGGACGACCTTGAGCAACGCAACGCCAACAACCTCGGAATTGTCGACGAGCGCGAGTTCTGGACGATGGCTCTCGGCCGTCAGCCTGGCGATCCGCCCCGTTATGCCGAGCATTTCCTCACTTCGAAGCTCATGGGGGAGTGGGGTATTGCCGTCGAGGAGGGCCGTGCCGCGGACGCCGGGCAGCTGAGCCTTGCGCGGCTGCAGCGCAACCCGGAGAAGTACGCGTGGTACTACCGCGTCCGATTCAACACGGCATCCGACCTGCAGAACCAGCCGCTGACGAATTACCTGATCAACCTGGGCATGACCGGCATGAATTCGGAGCTGGACATGCGGGTGCTCGACACCGTTGGCTTGGCCACGCCGCTGGCCGCGCGGATGCCGCGCGATCCCGACGGTCGCATCGGCCACGACAAGTACCTGGAGCCGGAGTGGCAGGCGGCGGACACCGCGGTTGACTTGGACACGTTGCCGGAGTGGGTCGATATCGAAAAGGCGAAGCAGGCCAGGGCGGCGCTGCGCACACCGGAGATTGCTGAACTCCTGGCGTCGTCACGCGCGCCTTTGACCCGCGAGCGCTTCATCGCGAACCTGCGTTTCGCCCTCGGTCCCGGCCGCACTCTCGAGCTCGACCGCGACCCCTCGGTCTATCTTGACCAGGCCACGCTGCGCCGGATCGAAAGCGGCGAGGACGTCGGTAGGGCCGGGAAACAGGTCGCCTGGCCGCGCCCGAGCGGCCGCAACGGGTAGCCAAAAGTACAACGAATTGATAACGTGAACGGTGTTTTTGACTTAGAAATTGCCCTGAGGGGGATCTGTGTACTCGATTAGCTCTGTGAAGCGCGCCGCGATTGCGCTGCTCGTGACGCTCGGCACCGCGTTGGGCCTCATCGCCGGTGCGCCGAACGCCGCAGCCGCGAACCGCGACTGGCTGCGCGCCGATGCGACCGGCACCTGTGACTGGGACGCTGTCGGTTACTGGGTGCAGCGTTGCGACGTCTGGTCGCCCGCGATGAACCGCACCATCCCCGTTCAGATCCAGCCCGCCATCCGCGGCGGCAATGCTGGCCTGTACATGCTCGACGGTCTGCGCGCCACGGACCGCACCAGCGCCTGGGTCAACGACGTCAACGCGGCTGAGACCTACGTCGACTCGAACATCACCCTCGTTATGCCCGTCGGCGGAGCGGCCTCGTTCTACGCTGACTGGCAGGCACCGGCGACGTACGACTTCAACAACCCGGTCATCTACCAATGGGAGACCTTCCTGTCTCAGGAGCTGCCGGCGTACCTGCAGAACAACTTCGGCGTCGCCTGGAACAACAACTCCATCCTGGGCCTGTCTATGGGCGGCACCGCCGCGATGAACCTCGCCGCGAAGTACCCGGGTCAGTTCCGCCAGGTGCTGTCGTTCTCCGGCTACCTCGCCACCACGTTCCCGGGTTCGCAGACCGCGATGCGCGCCGCGCTTCTCGACGGCGGCCTATACAACATCAACGCCATGTACGGCAGCGTGATCAACCCGCGCCGTTTCGAGAACGATCCCTTCCTCAACATGGACGGTCTGCGCAACACTGACGTCTACATCTCCGCTGGTTCCGCGATTCCGGGCCCGCAGGATTCCGGCTACCGCCCGGAGCACGTCGCGTCCGGTGTCGCACTGGAGGCGTACTCCAACCTCACCACCCGCCTGTGGGCCCTGAAGGCGCGTGCCACGGGACTCCAGTTCACCGAGGTCTACACGCCGAATGGCATCCACAACTGGCAGCAGTTCGGCGGCCAGATGCAGGCCACTAAGGGCCGCGTCCTCGACGTGATGAACGCCTGGTAAATCGCGCTATGAACGCACTCGCCGTCGTCACCGGTGCCACCTCAGGGATTGGCCGGGCGACGGCGTTTCGTTTGTCCGCCGAGGGGTACCGCGTCATTGGCACGACCCGCGATCCCTCTCGTGTGACGAACTTGCTGCCGGGTGTGGAGTACATCGCGCTCGACCTGGGCAAACCTGAATCAATCGCGCTCGCGGCGCAGGAGATCCTCGCGCGCGGCGTTCCGGAAGTACTGGTCAACAACGCTGGGGAATCGCAGTCCGGCCCGCTGGAGGAGCTGCCCCGCGACGCGCTCGAGCGCCTGTTCCAGGTCAACGTGATTGGCCACATCGACCTCACACAGCGGCTTCTCCCCGCTATGCGCGCCGCCGGCCGCGGCCGGATCATTATGGTCGGCTCGATGCTGGGCAGTTTCCCGCTGGCGTTTCGCTCTAGCTACGTTGCATCCAAAGCTGCGATCAAGGGTTTCGCGCTGGCGGCGCGCCGCGAGCTGCGTCCGTTCAACGTCGGCATCTGCGTGGTAGAGCCGGGGGCGATTGCGACGGGCCTGTCGCAGCGGCGGACGAAATACGTCGACCGCCAAGGCCCCTACGCGGCTGAGTTTGGGCGGATGCTAGCCAAGCTGGATACCAACGAGCGCGCGGGGATCTCTGCGGAGCGGGTCGCCGAGGAGATCATGAAGCCGATTGTGGCCGATTGGCCCAAGCCGCACTACGCGTGCGGATCGATGTCGCGCGTGGCTTTTCCGCTCTCGCGGCTGCTGACTATTCAGATGATGTTGCGGATCGTGGAGCGTAAGCACGGATTGTAGATTTCTCGCGTGTCGTCCCCTAAAGTCTCAAGTGAAACTTAAAGTTTCGTGTAAGGTAACGGCACGACAGGCACAACCGATACTTTCGTTGTACACGCATGCCGGGGGAGGGGAACCCTCGGGAGGCTTCCGACGAATGCGACTTTCACGCGACTCCACTCATTGGTAAGGCAGGATTTTCATGCGAGATCACCGTTCCCCGCGTCTGCGACGCACGTGGCTTCTAGCGGCAACTATTCCCACCGTGGTAGCGGTTGGCGCGGGCGCAGCCCCGGCCATGGGGCAGAGCAGCCTGATTGGGTCCTCCTCCAGCGGATTCTCCGACAACATTCGCCCCTCCGACCCGCCGCAGCGCACCCCGATCGAGGTTGACCGCAACCCGCAGATCGCCGGCCTGCCCACAGGCGTATCGGTCGACCGCATCGAGTGGCTGACCAACCGCCGTGTCGCCGTGTTCATCCGCTCCGCAGCCATGCCGGAGCAGCTCATGCAGGTGCAGATCCTGCTTGCCCGCGACTGGCACTCCAACCCGACCGCGAAGTTCCCGGAGGTGTGGGCGCTCGACGGCCTGCGCGCGCGTGACGACGAGAACGGTTGGACCATCGAGACCAACATCGAGCAGTTCTACGCCGACAAGAACGTCAACGTCATCCTGCCCGTCGGCGGCGAATCCTCCTTCTACTCCGATTGGCAGCGCCCAGACAACGGCAAGAACTACAAGTGGGAGACCTTCCTGACCAAGGAGCTCGTCCCCGTCCTCGACAATGAGTTCCGCTCCAACGGCAAGCGCGCCGTCGTGGGTATCTCCATGGGTGGTACCGCCGCGATGAACCTCGCACAGCGCAACCCGCACCTGTTCGACTTCGTCGGCTCCTTCTCCGGTTACCTCGACACCACCACCATGGGCATGCCGACGGCAATCATGGCGGCTCAGCAGGATGCAGGCGGCTACAACTCCGAGGCCATGTGGGGCCCGGCCGGCACCCAGGACTGGATCGACCACGACCCGAAGTTCGGCATTGAGAACCTCGCGGGCAAGACCGTCTACGTCTCCTCCGGTTCCGGCCGCGACGACTTCGGCTCCCCGGACTCCGTGGCCAAGGGCGCTGCCAACCCGGCGGGTGTGGGTCTGGAGGTTATCTCGCGGATGTCCACCCAGACCTTCGTCGACTACGCCAGCCGCACCTCGGTCAAGCCGATCGTGATGTTCCGTCCGTCCGGCGTGCACTCCTGGGAGTACTGGCAGTTCGAGATGACTCAGGCGTGGCCGTACATCGCCAACGCCCTCGGCGTCTCTGAGGCCGACCGCGGCGCGAACTGCGCCCCGATCGGCGCGATCGCCGAGGCGACCAAGTCCGGCATCATCAGCACCTGCGTCAACAACGAGTACGACGTCGCCGGCGGCAAGGCCCAGGACTTCCGTGGTGGCCAGGCGTTCTGGTCCCCGGAGACCGGCGCTCACGCTTTGTTCGGTGCGATCCTGGCCAAGTACAACGGGCTCGGCGGTGCGGCCGGCTGGCTCGGCTTCCCGACGACCGGCGAGACCGCAACCCCGGACGGCCGCGGACGCTTCGTTCACTTCCAGCACGGTTCCATCTACTGGACCCCGCAGACCGGCGCCTACGCCATCCCGGGCGACATGTTTGCAGCCTGGGGCGCCAACGGCTACGAGAACGGCGACCTGAAGTACCCGGTCGCCGAGGCCCAGGCCATCGGCGGCGGCTTCGTGCAGAAGTTTGAGGGTGGCTACCTGACCCGCAACCCGGACGGCACGAGCCACTACATCGTCCACGGCGCGATCGGCGAGAAGTACGGCCAGCTCAACACCGCGGCCTCGGATCTTGGCTACCCCACCAGCAATGAAATCGCCATCCGTGGTGGCTTCTTCCAGCGGTTTGAGAAGGGCAACATCTACTGGTCGGCCGCGACCGGCGCCCACGTGATCTACTACGGCGAGATCTTCGACGCGTGGGGCAAGGAAGGCTGGGAACAGGGTCGCCTCGGCTGGCCTACCTCCGACATGACCAACATCCCGGCCGGTGGCCTGACCATCGACTTCCAGAACGGGACGCTGCAGCAAGTCAACGGCACCGTGACCGAGAGGACGCGCTAGTGCGCCGCGCTCACAAGGCAGGCACGCTGGCTGCACTCGGCGCGGCGTCGCTCGTGCTCGCCGCGTGCGGAGGGGCGACCGTCGATAGTTCGGATGTGACCGCCTCGGCAACGCAGACGGCGACGTCGGCTGCGACCACGGGGGCGTCGACAAGCACTGCGACGAGCACCGCAACGAGCACGGCAACGACCACCGCGGCGAGTGCCGCCGAAGCTCCGGCCAACGAGCAGCCCGCCCGCGAGGTCTCCTCCATTCCCGAGATGAGCGCGCACTACTCGCCCGAAGAAGAGGTGTTTCTGGGCGAGCTCAGAAACAAGGGAATCAACATCAACGGAGTTGAAGACCAACTCACAGCCACCGGCTTTAGCCTCTGTGACGGAACCACGTTCACCCGTGACGCGGTTGCCGGCCAGCTCGTGGAGCAGCGGCGCACCAACCTGGACCCCGCCGCTGCCGCGAAGCTTATCGACGACACCGCTCACGCCAACCTTTGCTAAGGACACCCATGCGTAAGCCCCTCCTCGTCGGCGCCGTCATCGTCGTACTCGCACTCATCGGCCTCGGCTACTTCCAGTGGCGCGGCGGTGAGGGCCCACTCGGCGATTCGACGAGCCCGACGGCGGAGCAGCCTGGCGCGCTGCCGTGGAGCAGTGAGCCCGACTGGTGCCCCGCCGTGCAGGTGGTGTCCATCCCGGGCACCTGGGAGTCCGCACAGACGGACGACCCGTTCAACCCGCAGGCAAACCCGTACTCCTTCATGCTCTCGATCACGAGGCCGTTGCAGGAGGCGTACCCCATCGACCACGTCCGCGTGTGGACAACGCCATACACGGCGCAGTTCCGCAACATCCAGACGGAGCGCGGCCGCGCCGAGATGACGTATAACGACTCGCGCGCCGAGGGCACCGCACGGACCAACGGTGAGCTCGCGTTCATCGCGGATACCTGCCCGAGCACGAAGTTCATCATTGCGGGCTTTTCGCAGGGCGCCGTCATTGCCGGCGACATCGCCAACCAGATCGGTACCCGCAACCACGCGGTGGCCCCGGAGCGCCTCCTGGGCGCTGTGATGATCGCCGACGGGCGCCGCGAGAACGGCGTGGGCATCAACCCCGGTGTGGAGCTGCCCGGCGTCGGCGCGGAAATCGCGCTGCAGCCGTTCAACCAGATTGTTCAGGCCGTCACGCCTGGCGCGACCATGACGGGCCCGCGACCGGGTGGATTCGGCGAGGTTGCGGATCGAGCCTTCCAAATCTGCGCGCCAAACGACTCCGTGTGCGACGCGCCCCAGGACGCCGGCACGCTCGTCGCGCGGGCGGGTGACCTGCTGCTTGCCAACGGAAACCACGCGCAGTACGCGTCCAACCCGGCGGTCATTCCTGGCACCACCACCCCGGAGTGGGTCGTGCAGTGGGCCCGCGGTGTCATCGACGCCCAGTAACGCATTACCGGCGCGAACCATATACTTATCGACACAATCTCGCAGTACCCGACTGGGTGCTACACGATGACAGGAGCGTCCCCGCACCGTGAGCAGGCGGGGGCCGAGCAATCTGTTACTTAGAAGGAGTCCCATGGACCTGAGCGTTATTATCCAGCGCTTTATTGACGAGGACGGCCGCATCGTCCTGCCGCAGAACTTCACCATCCCGGCCCTGGCCGAGATGCTGCACTTCATGGGCGCCCAGATGGGCCAGCTGGATGACACCAACATCCGCTACTGGGACTTCTCCTCAAGCGCCGAGGGCGAGCTTCGCACCTACTCGCGCCGCGAGGTCAACACCCGCATCAAGGCCGTTGCGGCGCGCCTCATGCAGGTCGGCCAGCCCGGCGACCGCGTGGCCATCTTGGCCTCTAACTCGCCGGAGTACCTCTTCGGATTCATGGGCGCGATGTACGCCGGCCAGGTACCCATCCCGCTCTACGACCCGAACGAGCCGGGCCACGGCGAGCACCTGCGCGCCGTTCTGGCGGACTCCGGTGCGAAGACCATCATGACCAACAAGGCTGGCGCCCCGGCCGTGCGCCAGTTCTTCGCCGAGCTCCCGGCGGCGCAGCGCCCGCGCATCCTTTCTGTCGACTCCCTGCCGGACTCCCTGGCCGAGTCCTGGACCCCGCTCGAGATCGCTGAGGGAACCGACACCGCTAACGACACGGCGTTTCTGCAGTACACCTCCGGCTCCACCCGCATGCCGGCGGGTGTGACCCTGACCAACGAGTCCGTTGTCACCAACGTCATCCAGATCTACACCGCGGTCGACCTGCAGCAGCCGCTGCGCGCCCCGATCTGGCTGCCGATGCACCACGACATGGGCATCATCGTGTCCATGCTGCTCGTCGTGCTGGGCAACGAGATCGAGCTGATGTCCCCACGCGACTTCATGCAACAGCCGAAGCGCTACCTGAAGCAGCTCTCGCGCCGCGAGGACGACCCGGAGGACATGCACATCTACTCCGTCATCCCGAACTTCGCCCTCGATGTTGCCGCGCGCTACGCCAACATCACCGACGAGGACAACCTCGACCTGTCTGCCGTCGACGGCCTCATTATCGGCTCCGAGCCGGTGACGAAGGCGGGCGTGGACACCTTCGCCGAGGCGTTCGCCCCGTACAACTTCAACCGCAACGCCATCCGCCCGGGCTACGGCCTGGCGGAGGCGACGCTGATTGTCACCATCGCCCAGCGTCCGGAGCGCCCGGTCTTCCGCGCCTTTGACCGCGACAAGCTCGCCGAGGGCAGCGCCGTCGAGGTCGCCGAGGGCAGCGACGGCCTCGTGCTCGCCTCCAACGGCGCGCCGGTGCGCTGGATGGACTTCGCCATCGTCGACCCGGAGACGAAGAACGAGGTCGCCGAGGGCACCATCGGCGAGATCTGGGTCCACGGAGCTAACGTCGCCGCCGGCTACCTCGACCGCCCCGATGAGACTGAAGTGACCTTTGCCAACACCATCGGCGAGACGTCCCAGGACAACCTGCCTACCGACAGCTGGCTCGCCACCGGCGACCTGGGTACGCTAATCGACGGCGAGCTCTACATCACCGGCCGCCTCAAGGACCTCATCGTCGTCGCCGGGCGCAACCACTACCCGCAGGACATCGAGATCACGGTGCAGGAGGCGACCGACCACGTCCGCACCGACTCCGTCGCCGCCTTCGCCGTTCCGGGCGAGGACGTCGAGCGCCTGATCATCTTCGTCGAGCGCGCCGAGGCCGCAACCGCCGAGGGCGACTCCGCTGCTGAGGACGCGATCCGTTCCGCGGTCACCTCGCTGCACGGCGTGTCCCCGGAGGTCATCGAGTTCTACGCCCCGAACGAGATCGCGCGGTCCTCCTCCGGCAAGATCGCCCGTCGCGTGAACATGAAGCGGTTCCTCGACCGCCAGAACGGATAGGCACTCCGTCGCCCGCAGCCATGCCCCGGCTCAGCGGGCGGGCCCTGAAAGTGGGCCGGTCCGAGCGGGGCTTTGATAACGAAATGGTGACAGGGAGCGATAGGGTGAAGTGCTATGAGTGAGAATGAGCTGATTATCTGGCTGCAGAAGTGGGTCGCGCAGGCCGTCGGTAGCGACGTTGCCGAGGTCGAGCCCACCAAGCCCTTGGAGACCTTCGGCTTGTCCTCCCGCGATGCCGTCATCATGACCGGGGAGCTTGAGAATCTCCTCGGCAAGCGCGTCGACCCGACCATCGCCTACCAGTACCCGACGATCGCCGCTCTCGCCTCTGCGCTGACAGCTCCGGAGGAAGAGGCGCGGCCCATTGAGCGTCGAGAAGCGAGCTCCACCCCGGGCGCGCGCGACATCGCAATCATCGGCTCTGCCGGCCGCTACCCGGGCGCGGACAACAACGACGAGTTTTGGCAGTTGCTTATCGACGGCCGCACGACCACAGGCCCCCTCCCCGAGGGACGCTGGTCCGAGTACGCCGGCGACCCGGTGGTGCGCTCGAAGATGGCGGAGGAGAACACCGCCGGCGGCTACCTCGAGGACATCGAAAGCTTCGACAACGAGTTCTTCGGGCTCAGCCCGCTCGAAGCGACGAACATGGACCCGCAGCAGCGCATCATGCTCGAGCTCGCCTGGGAAGCGCTCGAGAACGCGAACCTGCCCGCAAACTCCCTGCGCGGTGAGTCCGTGGGCGTGTTCGTCGGTTCCTCCAACAACGACTACGGCATGCTCATTGCCGCCGATCCCTCGCAGGCGCACCCCTACGCGCTGACCGGGTCGTCGAGCGCGGTGATCCCGAACCGCATCTCCTACACCTTTGACTTCCGCGGCCCCTCGGTCAGTGTGGATACCGCCTGTTCCTCCTCACTGGTCTCTGTGCACCAGGCCGTGCGCGCGCTGCGCGACGGTGAGGCCGACGTCGCGCTGGCCGGCGGCGTGAACATCATGGCGAACCCGTTCGCCTCGCTCATGTTCGCCGAGCTCGGCGTCATCTCCCCGACGAGCAGCATCCACGCGTTTTCCTCCGACGCCGACGGCATCGTCCGCTCCGAGGCCGCGGGCCTGATCGTGCTCAAGCGCGTCGAGGACGCGATGCGCGACGGCAACGAAATCCTCGCGGTGATCAAGGGCTGCGCCACCAACTCGGACGGCCACTCCAACGGGCTGACCGCGCCGAACCCGGACGCCCAGGTGGATGTGCTGCGCCGCGCCTACGCGGACGCCGGCATCGACCCGGCCCAGGTGGACCTCGTGGAGGCCCACGGCACCGGCACGATCCTCGGTGACCCGATTGAGGCCACCGCACTCGGAGCTGTTCTGGGCGCCGGCCGCGGCAACGCGAACCCGCTGCTACTCGGCTCGGCGAAGTCCAACATCGGCCACTCCGAGTCCGCCGCCGGCGCCGTCGGCCTAATCAAGGTGCTCGAGGCGCTGCGCAACGACACCATCCCGGCCACGGTCAACTACGCGGGGCCGAACGAATACGTCGACTTCGACGCCCAGCACATCGAAATCGTGGAAGACCCGCGCGAGTGGCCGCGCTACTCCGGCCGTCGCATCGCCGGCGTGTCCGGCTTCGGGTTCGGCGGCACCAACGCGCACGTCGTGGTCGCCGACTTCGACCCTGCCGACTACGACGCCGAGCAGGCCCCCGTCCCGGCGGAGCTCGTGGGCGGCGAGACCGTCGCGCTTCCGGTATCCGGCCTTCTGCCCTCGCGGCGCAAGGACGCCGCCGCTGCCCTGGCCGACTTCCTCGAGGACCGCGCCGACGCCGACCTCGTCCCCGTCGCGCGCTCGCTGTCCTCGCGCAACCACGGCCGCTCCGCCGCGGTGGTCCAGGCCGCAACGACAGCCGAGGCCGTGAAGAAGCTGCGCCAGGTCGCCGAGGGCAAGGTCGCCCCGGGCATCGCGGTTGCGGATTCGCCGAGCGCGCTCGGCCCCGTCTTCGTCTACTCCGGGTTCGGCTCGCAGCACCGCAAGATGGCCAAGCAGCTGATGGAGACCTCCCCGCTGTTCCGCGCCCGCATGGAGGAGCTCGACGCGTACGTCGAGTTCGAGGCCGGCTGGTCGATGCTGGAGCTGATCCACGACGACGAGCAGACCTATGACACCCAGACCGGACAGGTCACCATCACCGCGATCCAGATCGCGCAGACGGACCTGTTGGCGTCGTTCGGCATCACCCCGGCCGCCGTCATGGGCATGTCCATGGGTGAGATCGGCGCGGCCTACGCCGCGGGCGGCATCACTGCTCGCGACGCCATCCTCATCGCATGCCACCGCGCCCGTCTGATGAGCGAGGGCGAGGCAATGATCGCCGGCACCCCGCAGGAGGGTGCGATGGCTGTTGTGGAGCTCAGCCGCGACGACCTCGAGGCATTCATCGCCGAGCACCCGGAGGCGCAGGGCGCCGAGCCCGCCGTCTACGCCGGGCCGGGCATGCTCACAATCGGTGGGCCGTCCACCGCCGTTGACTTCATTGTCGAGGCGTTGGAGAAGGAGGAGAAGTTCTCCCGCAAGCTGCAGGTGCGCGGCGCTGGCCACACCAGCATGCTCGACTCGATCATGGGCGACCTCGCCGCCGAGCTCGCCGGGCTCGAGCCGACGCCGCTGGCCATCCCGCTGTTCAGCTCCGTGGACCGCGGCACCATCTACCGCGCCGGCGAGACCGTCCACACCGACGAGTACTTCCTGCGCATGACGCGCCAGCCGGTGTACTTCCAGGACGCCGTCGAGGCTGCTTTCAATGCGGGCCACACCACGCTCGTGGAGATCGCGCCGAACCCGGTCGCGCTCATGGGAATGATGAACACGGCGTTTTCGGTGGGCAAGCCGGATGCGCAGCTGCTGTTTTCCACCAAGCGCAAGGAGGACGAGGTCGGCACCTTGCTGGACCTCGCCGCCAAGCTCTACGTCCAGGGCGTCGACGTGGACTTCACGGGCTTCTACGGCCCAGGCACTGTCATCCCCGCGCCGCCGACGCCGTTTAGGCGCAACCGCCTGTGGACGAAAGCGCGACCCTCCTCAGCCGCCACCTCGCTGCTGGGCGCGAAGGTGACGCTGCCAGACAACACGGTGGCCTTCGCCACCCAGGCCGACCAGGTTTTCAGCCCGCACCAGCTGGTGGAGGCCGTGGCCGAGGAGGTTTCTCCGGGCGCGCGCGTCGTCGCGACCGAGGAGCACCGCTACCTGCCTGCCGACGGCGAGCTGACCACCATCGTCTCCACCTCGCTGGGCGGGACCAGCATCAAGATCTACGAGGGTGCTGAACTTGTGGTGGAGGGCTTCGCCACCGCTCTCGAGCTCGGTGAGGCGCGCTCGCTGCAGGGTGTGACCCCAGTGGCCCCGACTCCGGGACCGGGCATGGGCTTCACCGGTGCTGAGGACGACGGTGTTGAGGCGGTGCGCTGGGACCCGGACTCCGGCGAGACCGTGCGCGATCGCCTCCGCGCGATCGTCTCCGAATCCATGGGCTACGACGCCGACGACCTGCCGGACGAGCTGCCGCTGATCGATCTCGGCCTCGACTCGCTGATGGGCATGCGCATCAAGAACCGGGTGGAGAACGACTTCCAGATCCCGCCGCTGCAGGTGCAGGCGCTTCGCGACGCCTCCGTGGCCGACGTCATCGCCATCGTCGAGGACGCCGTTGCCGGTCGCCCCGACGCGGCCCAGCCGCTGCCGGAGAACTCCGAGACCCGCGACCCCGCAGCCGCCGCGCAGCTCAGCGAGGGTACGGAGGCCAACGCGCCGAAGCAGGGCGTGGGCGTTGCCCCGCGCGATGCTGCCGAGCGCATGGTCTTTGGCACCTGGGCTAAGCACACCGGTGCTGCCGCCGCGGGTGTCACCTCAACCCTTCCCGAGATCACCGCGGAGCAGGCAGTCGAGATCGCCGCGCACCTCGCCGAGCGCTCCGGCATCGAGGTCACCGCAGAGGACGTCACTTCCGCTGAGACGCTCGAGCCGCTGGCCAACCTGGTCCGCGCAGGACTGGAGACCCCGGTGGATGGCAACGTCCGCGTCTTCAACGAGCGCACCGAGGAGATGACCGCCGCGGGCGTGCCGAGCGTGTTCGCCTTCCACCCGGCCGGCGGATCGAGCAGCGTCTACCAGCCGCTCGCGCGACGTCTTGGCGACGGCATCCCCTTCTACGGCATCGAGCGCCTCGAAGGATCCCTGGAGGAGCGCGCCGCGGCTTACGTCGCGGACATCGAGCGCCTCTCCGCAGGTATGCCCGTGGTGCTTGCTGGCTGGTCCTTCGGAGGTGCGCTCGCTTACGAGGTCGCCCACCAGCTCGGCAACGACAAGGTGGCCTTCGTCGCGCTGCTGGACACCACCCAGCCGTCGCAACCGACGCCGAACACCCCTGAGGAGACGAAGAAGCGCTGGGAGCGCTACGCCGCCTTTGCCAAGGACACCTACGGTCTGGACTTCCCGGTGCCCTACGAGCTTTTGGAAAGCCACGGCGAGGACGCCGTTTTGGCCATGCTCGGAGAGTTCCTGGCCACCACCGACGCGTCCGAGCACGGCCTTGCGGCCGGTGTGCTGGAGCACCAGCGCGCCTCCTTCGTGGACAACCAGATCCTGGCCAACCTGGACTTCTCTCGCTGGGCCAGCGTGGATGTGCCTGTCATCCTTTTCCGCGCGGAGCGCATGCACGACGGTGCGATCCTGCTTGAGCCGGCGTACGCGCACATTGACGAGGACGGGGGCTGGGGCGCTATTGTGGACGATTTGAAGATTGTCCACCTGCCCGGCGACCACCTCGCCGTGGTGGATGAGCCGGCGGTGGGGACCGTCGGCAAGCATATGAAGGAATGGATTGACAATGTCGACAGCCTCTAAGCTCGCGGAACTGCGCGCGCGGCTGGAAACGGCCCAGGACCCGGGCTCGGAGCGCGCGCGCAAGCGGCGTGACGACGCGGGCCAGACCACGCCGCGCGACCGCATCCACGCCCTGCTTGACGAGGGCTCTTTCGTCGAGATCGGCGCGCTCGCCCGCACGCCCGGTGACCCGGACGCGGTCTACTCTGACGGCGTGGTGACCGGCTACGGTCGTGTCGACGGCCGGCCCATCGCAATCTACGCCCACGACAAGACCGTCTACGGCGGCTCCGTGGGTGTTACCTTCGGCCGCAAGGTCACCGAAGTGATGGAGATGGCCATCAAAATTGGCTGCCCCGTCGTGGGTATCCAAGACTCCGGCGGCGCCCGCATCCAGGACGCTGTGACGTCGCTGGCCATGTACTCCGAGATCGCGCGCCGGCAGTTGCCGATTTCGGGCCGCTCCCCGCAGATCTCGATCATGCTGGGCAAGTCCGCTGGCGGCGCCGTCTACGCGCCCGTGACCACGGACTTCGTCGTGGCGGTCGACGGGCAGTCCGAAATGTACGTCACCGGCCCCAACGTCATCCGCGAGGTCACCGGCGAGGACATTTCCTCGGCAGAGCTCGGCGGTGCGCGCATCCAGGAGCGCTCCGGCAACATCCAGGCCGTCGTTTCCTCGGAAGAAGAGGCGTTCGACTACGTCCGCGACCTGCTCGCGCACCTGCCTACCTCGGCTTTCGACGAAGCTCCCGTCGCGTGGGCGCCCGCCGACGAGGACCTGGATGATTCCGCGCTCGACACGTTCATGCCCGACGACACCAACGCGGGCTACGACATGCGCGAGCTGCTCGCTCAGCTTGGCGACGACGACGACCTGCTCGAAATCCAAGCCAACTACGCCGAGAACATGATCTGCGCCTTCGGCCGCATCGACGGCAGGACAGTGGGCTTTGTGGCCAACAACCCGATGCACTACGCAGGCTGCATCGACGCCGACGCCGCCGACAAGGGCGCGCGCTTCGTGCGCACCTGCGACGCCTACAACATCCCGATCGTCTTCGTCGTGGACACCCCCGGATACCTGCCGGGTGTGGACCAGGAGCGTCAGGGCCTGATCCACCGTGGCGCGAAGTTCGCCTTCGCGGGCGCGGAGTCCACGGTGCCGAAGGTGGCGCTCATCGTGCGCAAGGCCTACGGCGGCGCGTACGCCGTGATGGGGTCGAAGAACCTCTCCGGTGACATCAATCTCGCGTGGCCGACCGCGCAGATCGCGGTGATGGGTTCGGCGGCGGCCGTGGTGATGATCCAGGGCAAGCAGCTCGCGGCCATCGAGGATCCGGCGCAGCGCGAGGCGATGAAGAAGATGTTCATGGACTTCTACGACGAGAACATGACCTCTCCCTACGTCGCCGCGGAGCGCGGATTCATCGACGCGATGATCCAGCCGTCGGAAACTCGCCTCGCTTTGCGACGCGCCCTGCGCCAACTGGCCACCAAGCACCAAGCGGACCTGCCCAAGAAGCACACGATCAGCCCGCTGTAACGTAATTTGCGTTCATTGCGTTCAAACAATCAGTGACTCTGTAACTAAGAAAGGCTCTAGCCCATGCTCTCCAGCATCCTCGATATCGCCGGCGACCTGATCAACTACCTGTTCTGGACCGTCTCCGCGCTTGCCAGCGGCGACCCGCTGTACAACCTGGGCTCCAGCTTCCCGCGCCCGTAGTTTCTGCGCGTCTAGCGGCACCTGCTCCCCGGTGGGGGTGGGTGCCGCTTTGTCGTTCGTTTGCGGGGTCCGGAGCGAGTGACAAATGTGCCACGTTTAGCGTCGAATTTGTCCCTGGCCCGCCGGCCGGGCCGTTACTTCAGGATGAGTCGGGCGGCGCCGCGCCAGCCGAGCATGAGCAGAGCCGACATCGAACCGGCCACCACCACAAACGACCAGTGGGGCAGCTTGTCGCGGTAGAAGCCCCAAATCACCAAGCCGACGACCAGAGTGATGAGCCAGATGAGCCAGCCCCTGTCGCGGTGCACCGCGAGCCAGGCAAGGGCGAGACCGGCGGCGAAGGGGGCGAATGTCTCGAACCAGCCGAACAGGTTGAACGGCATGTCCGGGGTGCGGTGCGCCGCGCGGGCGAGAAGAGCGAACGCGGCGATGGCGACGTAGTCGGCGGCGATGGCGTAAGGCTTTTTCAACATGTGTGCGAGCCTAGCGCGCGGGGGCGCCGAGCATGAAGCCCCGCCCGGCATAGCGGGTGACGTAGACGATCCAGCCCAGGGCCGTGATGAAGGCGAAGGAAATGAGGCGGTAGAGGACGGTGGCGGCGGTGGCGTCGGCAAGCGAAAGCCCGGAGGCGACCATGACGCCGGCGGTGACTGCCTCGACCGTGCCGACGCCGCCGGGGGTGACTTGGGCGGCGCCGGCGAGCTTGGTCATCACGAAGGCTAAGGCGACGGTGCGCAGCGACGGCTCGCCGGTGACGGCCCAGGTGGCGAAGAAGAGGGTGGCGGCGTCGAGAAGCCTGTTCGCCAGGGAGAACATTGCGGTCAGCGCAAACGCGCCGCCGGACATGCGGATCGCGGAGATCTGGCCGACGACATCCTCCAGTCGGCCCTGCACGCGCTGCGGGGTCAGGCGCACCCCGCGGCGCAGCACGCCCGGGTTGCGCGTTGCCCAGAACAGAGCGGCCGCCACTGTGACCGCGACGGCGAGCGAGGCCGCCAGGGCACCCACTGACAGCGACGCGCCGAGAAAGATGACGCTGATGGCGCCGATGACCACGAGCCAGACGGTGGACAGGGCGCCGGAGATGACGAAGAACCAGCCGCACAGACCTGGCGACGCCCCCCACGCGCGGTGCACCCGGTACGTCAGCCACGCCGACAGTGCCGGCCCGCCGGGGATGGTGGTCGACCAGGCGTTGGAGGCCAACGTGATCGCGGTGCAGCGGCGTAGGCCGGTGATGCGGCCCTGGATGTTAATCAGCAACTGCATCGCCGCGGACATGGCGACGATGGAGGCGACGGCGCTAAGCACAGCCAGCGCCACGGCACGCGGGGAGGCGTGGCGCAGTGCCGACCACGCCTCGCCGAGGAAGGGCAGCTCGTCGCGGAACACGACGAGTCCGACGACGAGCAGCGCGACCGGGAAGAGCCAGCGCAGCCAGCGGACTGCGTCGGACACTAGCGCTCGAGCTCGCGTCCGTTGCGCGCGTCGATGCGCCGCATCAGCTCGTCGAAGGGGACGAGGTCGTCGTTTTCCGCAACGGAGACCCCGCCGCGGACTGGCACGGTGTCGACGACCATGTCGCTGATCGGCATCTCACCGGTGGGCGGGTGGGACTCGGCGAACTCGCCGGTGCCCGCGCCAGCCGTAGCTGCGGCAGGCAGAGGCGTGGAGTGCTCACCGAGCGAGGCGTAGGCGCGCTTGATCCAGCGCGGCGCCCACCAGTTGTCCTCGCGCAGCAGGTGCATGACGGCGGGCACGAGCAGCAGGCGGATGATCGTTGCATCGAGAGCGAGCGAGAAGATCATGCCGAAGGCGATGTACTTCATCATGACGATGTCGCTCATCGCGAACGCGGCGGCGACGACGATCATGATCGCGGCCGCGGCGGTGATGATGCCGCCGGTGTGCGCGGTGCCGTAACTGATCGCGTCGTCGGTGGATTCGCCGTTGTCGCGCGCCTCCACCATGCGCGAGACCAGGAAGACCTCGTAGTCGGTGGACAGGCCGTAGAGGATGGCGACGATGAGCACGAGCACCGGGCTCATCAGCGGGCCCGGGGTGAAGTTCAGAGGACCGGAGCCGACGCCGTTGACGAAGACGGCGGTGAGGAAGCCCAGCGTGGCGCCGATGCCGAGCACGTTCATGATCACGGCCTTCGCCGGCAGGAACACCGAGCCGAACAGCAGGGCCATCAGCAGGAAGGTGGCCACCACCATGTACAGCGCCATCCACGGCAGCTTCTCCAGCAGCGCCTCGATGGATTCGACCTCCATCGCCGGGGTGCCGGAGACGTACACGTCCACGCCCTCGGGGGCATCGATGGCGCGCAATTGCTTCACGACGTCCGCCCCACCGTTGCGGTCTGCGAGAGGCGCGGACAGGACCGTGGTGCCATCGGTCGTCGGGCGCGACGGCGCGAGCGGGGTGGCCAGGCCGGTGACCTGGCGCGTTTGCATGACGACGTCGACAAGCTGCTGGTTGTTAGCCCCGGTAACGACGAGCTTGACGGGGTCGGTGCGGAAGGCGGGGAACGTCTCGTTGAAGGCGTCCTGTGCCTGGCGGGTCTCCTGGCTCGGCGGCAGGTAGGACTCGTTGATGCCGCCGAAGGTGATGCCCACCATCGGGATTGTCAGCGCGATGAGCAGCAGCGAGACGCCGGTGGCGACGACCTTGGCGCGGCGCATCGCCCAGCGCGGCACCTTGTACCAGACGGTGTCCTCGATGCGGCGGCCGCGGCGCGAGGTGCGGCGTACTGACCAGCGGTCGATGTTGTGGCCGAGCATGCCGAACAGGGCGGGCAGAACGGTCACCGAGATAACTGCGGCGAGCACGACCGCGCTGATCGCGCCGTAGGCCACGGATTTGAGGAAGGCCTGCGGGAACATGATCAGGCCTGAAATAGCGACACCGACCATGAGCGCGGAGAAGAACACCGTCTTGCCGGCCGTGGTGGTGGTCACCGCCACGGCTTCCTCAACCTCGAGGCCGCGGTCGAGCTCCTCACGGAAGCGCGAGACCATGAACAGGCCGTAGTCGATGGCCAGGCCCAGGCCCAGCAGGGTGATGACCGACTGGGAGAAGATGTTGACCTGCTGGAACATCGCCAGGATGGACAGCAGCGACAGCGAACCCAGGATGGAGAGCACGCCGACGATCAGCGGCATGGCGGCGGCGATCACGCCGCCGAAGACGAACAGGAGGATCAACGCCACGAAGATCAGGCCGATTTTCTCGGCGCGGGCGATGTCGTTGGCCATGCCGTCGTCAAGCGCATCGGCGACAGCGGTGGCTCCGGCGACCTGGACGGTGGCGCCCTCGGGCAACTGCATGCGCTTGAGGTCGGCCTCGATGGTGCGGAAGTCCTTCAGCGTCTGCTCGCCGTCGCCGGCGAGCGCGATGGCGGCGAAAGCCCGGTTGCCCTCCGCGTTGACCTGCTGGGGGTTCGGGGAGGAGAAGTA
Source organism: Corynebacterium sp. LK2510 (assembly GCF_040946405.1). Taxonomy (NCBI): domain Bacteria; kingdom Bacillati; phylum Actinomycetota; class Actinomycetes; order Mycobacteriales; family Corynebacteriaceae; genus Corynebacterium; species Corynebacterium sp. LK2510. The sequence continues at coordinate 69,322 of NZ_JAYWLR010000003.1, forward strand.
GCTGGTCACCCCTTCGATCTGCTCCGGGTACTTCTCTTTCAGTGCGGTGATCTGCTGGTTCGCCGCGTCGAAGACGGGGCCCTGAGTGAGGCCACCGGGGGCGTCGACAAGCACGATGACGTCGCCCGAGTTGTCGCGGCCGAAGGTCTCCTCCTCAATGCGCGCGGCGGTGGTGGAGTCGGCGTGCGGATCTTCCCAGCCCTCCTGCGACATGCGCTCACCGAGCTTGGAGCCGAACAACACCTGGAGAAGCAGGATGACGGCGATGACGGCCACCGGGATGATCCGGCGGAACCTGTAGGCGAAATGGCCCCACTTGTAGAACACGTGCGTCCTCCTAGTTGTGGTCGCGCTCGCGCGTGTTGTGCAGCAGCGAGGTAAGCGGGCGGAACGGCTGCAGCCAGGCGCCTTCCTCCGGCAGTTGGTCCAAGTTGATGCGCGGCAGGGGCTCGCGGAACACCCCCGGGATGTCTTCGAGATCGACGAAGGTGATGTCCGGGTTGGACACCGCCCACGACGCGTGCTCGTGGAAGCCGATGACGGTCACCGGGATGCCGTCGGCGACCAAATCTTCGATGTCGGAGAGGAAGTTCTGCCCGTCCGCGGACGCGATGACCACGCCCTGCAGCACGCCCTCGTCGCGGCGGCGCTCGATGTGCGCGAGCATGTCCTTGTCCACGTCCGAGTCGTCGTCGCTCTTCGGCTTGGCAAACACGGCGAAACCGACGTTGCGTAGCGCCTCGACCCAGGGGCGGATCACGTCGGCGCCCTGTGGGGCGACGTTGGTGAACACGGTCGCCTCAGGCTCGACGCGCACGCCGAGCTCGTCCGAGCGCTCCGCCGCGCGCGCGATGAGCCAGCGGCCGATCGCGTCGAAGCGGGGGCGGTAGGCGGCGGTGGGCCGCCCGCCGAGGATGGCGCCGAGGCCCATGTCCAGGTTCGGGGCGTCCCAGACGAGCAGGACGCTCTCAGGGCCGGGGTTCGCGCCGGGCGAATACGGGTGGGTCATCGCGTGGAGGTCGCTCATGTCAGATCTTCTCCCAGAGGTATTCGCGGATCACGTGGTCTTTGTCCAGGCCCTTGCCTTCGAATTTGGTGATTACCTGGCGGTCGGTCAGCTGCGGCGCATCCGCCCACGGCCAGCCGCGGTAGGCCAGGGTCGGCTCGACCTCGACGAGCTCGTCGATCCACTCGGCGTAGCCGGCGTGGTCGGTGGCGACGTGCAGGACGCCGCCCTTCTTCAACCGCGAGGCGATGAGGTTGAGCGTGCCCGACTGCACGATGCGGCGCTTGTGGTGGCGCGCCTTCGGCCACGGGTCGGGGAAGTAGATGCGCACGCCGTCGAGCGACTCCTCCGGGAACATGCGGGCCAGCACTTCAACGCCGTCGCCACGGACCATGCGGATGTTGTTTATGTTGCCGCGCACCACGGCACCGAGCAGTTTGGCCAGGCCGGGCTTGTACAGCTCGACCGCGATGATGTTGGTGTCCGCTTCGAGGGGGGCCATGGCCGCGGTGGAGGTGCCGGTGCCGGAGCCGATCTCCACGATCGTGGGGTGGCCGCTGCGGCCGAACCATTCGTCGATGTCGATTTGTTCGTCGGCAAGCACGCGGCCGAGTCGGGGCCAGTGCTCGTCGAAGAGAGACTCCTGGTTGTCGGTGAGCGTTCCGCGCCTAAACGTCACGGAGCCGAGGCGTGGGTAATCAAGGCCGGTGTCGAACTCGGTCTGCAGTGGCCTGCCGGACGGGAGTTCGCCTACCCCGGGTCGATCATTATGGGAAATATCAGATCTATTCACTGTGTTAATTGTCCACATGACGTGGGCAGACGCAAGTTTCTGCGGTGTGTGGGAGCCGCTGGGTGACCCCCGGGGGCGAGTACCCCCATGAGGGGGTGTCAATCGGGTGTTGGAGCGGGCTGGGGTAGTTGACCTCGTGGGTAGAGGGACTAACCGCTGCTCACAGTATGAAAAGCCCCGCTGGACAGTGAGGGGCTCACCCATGTTCGGGGGTATGTGAAGGCGATCGGACGGCAGTTTTTCGGTGCAATAGATCACTGGTTATAACCGGATTTCAAGGATTGATGCCCGTGTTTATCCGGAATGACCGGCGTTTTCGATAACCTGGGTGCCTACCGATAATCTGCCTCGGCCACCCGCTGGGAATAACCAGTTGGGGCAACGGCCCGGACACGAGAGCAAACAGGAGAGCACATGGCCACTGCAGTCAAGGGCATGGCGCAGCCCGCGCCCACCGACAACGAGGAGCTTATTGCTTGGGTGAACGAAGCAGTTGAGCTGTTCCAGCCCGACAAGGTGGTGTTCGCCGACGGTTCCCAGGAGGAATGGGACCGCATGGCGCAGTACCTCGTGGAGAAGGGCACGCTGACCAAGCTCAACGAGGAGAAGCGTCCCAACTCCTACCTCGCGCGGTCGAACCCCTCCGACGTCGCACGCGTTGAGTCGCGCACCTTCATCGCCACCGAGAAGCAGGAAGACGCCGGCCCGACCAACAACTGGATGAAGCCGGAGGCTCTCAAAGAAGAGATGCTGGGCCACTTCCGCGGCGCGATGAAGGGCCGCACCATGTACGTGGTGCCGTTCTGCATGGGCCCGATCTCCGACCCGGACCCGAAGCTCGGCGTGCAGCTGACCGATTCCGAGTACGTTGTCATGTCGATGCGCATCATGACCCGCATGGGCCAGGAAGCGCTGGACAAGATCGACGGTGCCAACTTCGTCCACTGCCTCCACTCCGTTGGCGCACCCCTCGCCGAGGGTGAGCAGGATGTCGATTGGCCGTGCAACGAGACCAAGTACATCTCCCAGTTCCCGGAGACCAAGGAGATCTGGTCCTACGGCTCCGGCTACGGCGGCAACGCGATTCTGGCCAAGAAGTGCTACGCCCTGCGCATCGCCTCTGTCATGGCCCAGGAAGAGGGTTGGATGGCGGAGCACATGCTCATCCTCAAACTCACCTCCCCGGAGGGCAAGAACTACCACATCGCCGGCGCTTTCCCGTCCGCCTGTGGCAAGACCAACCTGGCGATGATCACTCCGACGCTGGAGGGCTGGACCGCCGAGGTCGTCGGTGACGACATCGCGTGGATGCACCTCAAGGAGGACGGTCTCTACGCCGTCAACCCGGAGAACGGCTTCTTCGGCGTGGCGCCGGGCACCAACTACGCCTCCAACCCCATCGCAATGCGCACCATGGAGCCGGGCAATACCTTGTTCACCAACGTGGCGCTTACCGACGACGGCGATATCTGGTGGGAGGGCATGGACGGCGAGGCGCCCGAGCACCTCATCGACTGGCGCGGTAGCGACTGGACCCCCGAGTCCGGCCGCGACGCCGCACACCCGAACTCCCGCTACTGCGTGGCCATCGAGCAAAGCCCCGCAGCGGCACCGGAGTTCGACAACCCGGAGGGCGTCAAGATCGACGCGATCCTCTTCGGCGGCCGCCGCGCGGATACCGTCCCGCTGGTGACCCAGGCATTCGACTGGACCCACGGCACGATGATCGGCGCGCTGCTCTCCTCCGGCCAGACCGCCGCCGCCTCCGAAGCACAGGTGGGCACGCTGCGCCACGACCCGATGGCGATGCTGCCTTTCATAGGCTACGCCGTGGGTGACTACTTCCAGCACTGGCTGAACATGGGTGCCAAGGGCGGCGACCGCATGCCGGCGATCTTCCTGGTCAACTGGTTCCGCCGCGGCGATGACAAGCGCTTCCTGTGGCCGGGCTTCGGCGAGAACTCCCGCGTTCTGAAGTGGATCGTCGACCGCATTGAGGGCCGCGTCGAGGCCGAAGAGACTCTCGTGGGCTACACCGCCCGCGCCGAGGACCTCGACCTGGACGGGCTGGACACCCCGATCGAAGACGTGCGCGAGGCGCTCTACCCGGACCCGGAGCTGTGGGCCGTCGACATCGAAGACTCCCGCAACTACCTCGAGGGCCTCGGCACCCGCGTGCCGCAGGAGATCTTCGACGAGCTGGACAAGCTTGAAAAGCGCGCTGAGGCGGCACGCGCCTAGCTGTACTTCCTCGTGACGTTGTGAATGCGTTGTGCGGGGGTTAGGCCGCCGATGGCGGTGTGGGCTCGATGGTTGTTGTAGTCGTGGAGGAAATCCGCGTACGTCTGCTGTCGGGCCTTTTCACTGCTGTAAGCACGTACGTAGGCCCACTCCTGCATCAACGTGCGGTTGAACCGTTCTACTTTCCCGTTGGTCTGCGGGCGATACGCCCTGGTGTAGACGTGCGTGATCTTTTCACCTAATGCGGCGTTGAACGCTTTTGACCGGTAGCAGGGCCAGTTGTCGGTCATCACCCGGGTCACCTCGATGCCATGTTCGGTGAAGAGCTGGCAGGCACGACGCATAAACCCGGTCGCAGTGTCCTTCTTCTCATCAGGCAAAATCTCCGAGTACACCATCCGGGAGTAATCATCGACGCCCGTGGTGCAGGTAGGAGTATCCCCGCCCTGAGGGCGCACCGCAACGGTGTGCTTTGCTGCGCTGGCGGCCTGCCCGGCGGTCCTGGGCAGAGCCGCGCCCATGGGCACGCCAGCCGCCGCCGTCGGGGATGCGGCCGAGCTTTTTGATGTCGACATGAACCAACTCACCTGGTTGGCTGTGCTCGTAGCGCACAGGTGGGGCTTTGCGCACCGGCAGGCCGGTGGCCTGGTCGATTAAGGCTAGTTTCGCCGTGTTGTAGCGGTAAAGGACGCGGCCCACGCTTGAGCGGGCAATTCCTAGGTGGTAGCCGATGCGGTGTGGGCCCCACTGGCGGGTGAACCGCAGTGTGATGATGCGGCGTTGGGTACGCATCGGCAGCTGGTGCGGGCAGGTGTGGGGCCGGCTTGAGCGGTCGGTGAGGGACTCGTCGCGGCGTGCGCGGCTTACCCACCGGTGGACGGTAGCTGGGGAGACGTGGAAGCGTTCGGCGACTCGGCGTTGTGCCGATCCGTGGGTGATGACCAGGTCGACCATTTTTGCTCTGCCGGTTGGGGTCAAAGGTGCGTTACGGTGTGTCATGGAAGCCTTTGGGGTTGGTGTTCGTGTCGTTACCTACACCTTTACCGGAGGCTTCCCCCGATTCTTGTTCACACCGTTCACAACCTCCCGGGGAAGTACACCTAGCGCTTGCGCAGCACCAGCACCAGGTTGGACACTCCGAACTCCCGCAGCAGCGGGACGTGGGTGATCCACCACGCCCACCGCGGGTGGTAGCGGGGGAAGGCGAGGACGAACTCGCCTTCCCCCGCTTTGTGTATCTCGCGGGCCCAGGCCAGCCCGTCGGCGGCGGAGACGCAGAAAAGCGAGGTGCCCCAGACGTTCTTCGGCTCGTGGCCGTGCTTTTTTGCGTAGCGACGCCGCGCGAACTCCCCGCCGACGTAGTGCTCCCACAGCCCCGTCTCATGCCCGCCGAACGGCCCGAGCCACACGGTGTAGGACACCACCACCAGCCCTCCGGGGCGGCAGACGCGCAGCATCTCCTCGCCCATGGCGCGCCAGTCGGGGATGTGCTCGGCGACGTTGGAGGAATACACCACGTCGAAGGAATCGCTGGCAAACGGCAGGGCGGCGCCGTCGCCGCGCACAGCGCCGTAACCGGTCACGCCCGCGGCACTCATCTCGGACACGCTCGGCTCCAGGCCCACATAGAACGCGTCCGAGAACGCGTCAGCGAAGTAGCCGGGCCCGCCGCCGACGTCGAGGATGCGGGTGCCGCGGAGTTTGTCTCCGGTGATGTCGGACGAAAGGGCGTCGAGAAGCGAGCGGGTGTCCCTGGCCAGGCCGGAGTAGAAAATGGCGGGGCGGAACTGCTCGTAGGCGAAGGACCGCAGCAGCCGCATGGAGCGACGGAGCGTGGCGAGGCGGCGGGTACGGTACATGGCTATGAAGATACTTCTCCTCTGCTGGCGCGACACGACCCACCCGCAGGGCGGCGGGTCCGAGCGCTACCTCGAGCGCGTGGGGGAGTACCTAGCGCAGCAGGGCCACGAGGTCATCTACCGCACCGCGAAGCACACGGACGCGCCGCGGCGCTCTCGCCGCGGCGGGGTGCGCTTTGAGCGCGCCGGCGGGAAGTACGGCGTGTACCTGCTCGCCCCGCTGTCGGTGTGGCGCCACCACCCGGATGTCATCGTGGACACACAAAACGGCATTCCGTTCTTCGCGCGCGCCTACTCCGGCGCTGAAACCGTGCTGCTCACCCACCATTGCCACAAGGAGCAGTGGCCGGTCGCCGGGCCCGTCATCGGGCGCCTCGGGTGGTTCTTGGAATCGAAGGTCGCCCCGCGCGTCTACCGCGGCGCAAGGTACGTGACCGTCTCGGAGGCCTCGCGCGCGGACCTGATCGCCCTCGGGGTCGCCGAGCGTGACGTCGCGATTGTGGAAAACGGCGTCGACCCGGTGCCGGATGAGGTGCCGGTGCTGCCTGACGACGGCCTGACCCACGTGGTGACCCTGTCGCGGCTGGTGCCGCACAAGCGTCTTGAGCACGCCATCGACGCGATTGCCGAGGTCGACGGCGCGGTGCTCGACATCATCGGTTCCGGCTGGTGGGAGGACACGCTGCGCGAGTACGCCGAGCCCTACGGCGGCAAGGTGGTCTTCCACGGCCACGTCAACGAGGCGCACAAGCACGCCCTGTTGGCTCGCGCTGCGCTGCACCTCATGCCGAGTGCCAAGGAGGGCTGGGGCATCGCGGTCACGGAGGCCGCGCAGCACGGCGTGCCCACCATCGGCTATCGGGAGGCCGGCGGCCTGCGCGACTCGGTGCGAGACGGCGTTACCGGGCGCCTCGTGGACAGCAAGGGTGACTTTGTCGCGCTGACCAGGCAGTTGCTTGACGACGCCCCATCGCGCACCGCCCTCGGCGCCGCCGCGCAACAGTGGGCCGAGGGGTTCTCCTGGGAGGAGACCGGGCGCAGGTTCGCGCGTCTGCTGCGCCCGGCTTAGATAGCACTGTGCCCCGGAACCGCGTGGGTTCCGGGGCACAGGATGCTTAACGTGCGGAGCTCTTAAGAGGTGAGCTCGCCGTCGCGGAGGCGATCGCGCATCTCCGCCTCAACGAGGACGGGGACGAAGTCTTCGATAACGGCGCCCTCACGGTGAGCGGCGACGACACCATCGAAGGTGTTGGCGATCTGGTTTGCGTCGTACTTGTCGGACCAGTCGTTCATGAGGTCCTCGCGAATGTTGCGCAGGGCGCGCTCGCGGATGATGCTGAAGTCAATGTTGTTGGTCATAGCTAGCTGCCTTTCTTGTCGTTCTTGTGCGCCAAAAGTTCGTTTGTCTCTGCTTCTGCAAGGACGGGGATGAAGTCGGTGATCGTTGCCTCGGCCTGGTGGTGTGCCAGGACGTTGTCGAACGTCTCCTTCACTTCTGCGTCGCTGTAGCGTCCGCTCCACTTCTTCACAAGGCCGCGGCGTACCCGCTTGATCACCCTGTCAGTTATGGCGTTGGTCATTTTCAGATCACCCTTTCGGTCCATCTCGTTGGCGGTAAAGATGCGGTGCATCTCCGGTCACGCCCTTGCGTAACCTTTTGTTTAACTGATGTTTACTTTAGGGCGGCACACCGACACTGGCAAGGTCAAGGAACGTGGGAAGGCTCCATTTATTGAAAAGTTCCCACTAAATTGCTCAAATGTGCTGGTCGCGGCGTTAATTACAATTAAATAACAGTGGTGGGTGACGTGGCACTAACGTGAATATAAATCGTGTCCGGTATCGGTTAAGGGGCGGTTAACGGCGGCGGCGCTTCGTTAACTTTGCCGTAAACGTGAGTACGGGAACCGCCAGCCACACCCCAAATGGCACCAACGCCAGCGGGCCGATACCCCGCGCTGGGGCCCCGGTTTCCACGGCGCGACCGTCGGGGTACACCACCACGCCGATTCCCAGATCGCGCAGAGCGCCTAGATTGCCCCGATTTCGCAGTGCCGCGGCATCGGCGGGGTCGTCCACCAGCGCGTTCGCCGCAACCCAGCGCGGCGACGCCTGGTCCACCACCACTCCGTCAACCACCAGCTCTAAGGGCTCGATGGTGTTCATCAACTTGGTCACCGGATCGACTACGGGTGCGCCATCGGCGCGCAGCTGGAGCATGGGACGGTCGACGAAGAAGACGTCGCGTCCGCGGTGGTCCACCTCCGGGAATGCGGGTGCCTCCACTGGCCGCAGAACATGGATGGCAGCAGGAGCGTCCGGCACCTGGAGCAGCGCGAGCGCGAGAGCTGCGGCCGCACCTCGTGCGGGCAGGGCGCCCGCCGCCGCGACGAAAGCCGGGATGCACAGGATGAGCCACTTCTGGCCGTCGCGAAGCAGGCCACCGCCGGGAATAGAGGTCACTGCCCAGGTCAGCGCGCCGCACGAGGAGAGCACTGCAACGGCGAAACCTAGAGCAGCGAGCAGAAGCAGGCGGCGCGGCACACCGCGCCACCCCAGCGCGAGGACTGCCGCCAAGGCGACGCCGAACACCGCGAACCCCAGCGAGCGCGAGGGCGGCACGGCAGCGCCGTTCCAGATCCCGCCGAGGCCCGCCAGTGCGCCGAGGGTGCCCACCCACGCCTCCGCGCGGGGCGCGAACGCGCCAGCCGACGCCGCGGACGCCGTCCCCGCGCCGCCACCGGAGACGACCCCAGCAACAACCCAGGGCAGGCACAGCGCCGCGGAGACCCCGGCCGCCATTCGCGACGGCGCGGCGAGCAGACCCGCGATTGCGCCCGTCGGGGTCAGCGACATCAGCCAGCGGGCGCCGACAGCTGTGGAGGCGGCCGCCAGCGGGATCAGCCACGCCGCGGCCGCGAGCGACCATTGCCCTTGGAGGAGGCGCTCCACCACGAACGGGTTCCACACCGCAACCGTCATCGCGGCCGCGCGCCCACACGCGGTGCGCGATGACCGCCAGCCCGCCCACGCGGCGCCGCAGGCGGATAGAACCATGATCACCCGCACGGCGAGTACGGGAAACGGAACGATTCCGAGCAGCGCGTCCTGGGGGACGTTGCGGGCTGCGGCGTCACCGAAGCCGAGCGAGGCGCGGGTTAACTCCATGCCGGGAAGCACCATCATGTCGCGCAGCGCGAACGCCTCGCCCGGAAGGAAGAACGGCCATGTCAGGGAAAGGACCAGGACAAGGCCCCAGGCCTTAGCGGCGGACAATGCAGATCGCCAGCCAGGCCAAGGTCAGCACTGCGACGAGCCTGGTCACGAACGCGAGGACCTGCAGGGCGCGCAGGACTGCAATCTCACGCTGCGCCTCAGCGAGCGCCTCGGCGCGCGAGGCCTCGGACAGGCGGAAGTAGCCGTCGACCGGGCCGCCGGAGGTCGCCCACGTCTCGTCGAGCACGTGGCCCGTGCTCCTTTCCAAATCGATGACGCGCTCGGCGCGGTAGTCGCCGTCAGCAATGGAGGCGCGGTACTTGTTCGTTTGCACCCCGCCGACGTTTCCCGGCCCCACGTAGTCGAGGGGTACTGCCTCGCCCGCGAAAGGATCGACGTAAGGGTAGGTGCGCCGCTCCGGCTGGTAGGGGAAAAAATACGTCAACCCGTCCCGGTCGCGCACCGGGAAGGTGGAGGCGACATTGGCGGTGTAGGAATCGCGGTACTCGGTGGCGTCGATAAGCACACGCGCGGCGATGTCCACCTCGTCGTCCTCGGCCCCGGGGCTCAAGGTGGTTTCGACAGTCACCGGCACGGGCCCGTCGTACGTGGAGACGAAGAAACCCTCGTGCGGCAACGCGCGCTGGCTCGAGATGACAACCGGCGCGATGAGATTGAGCGCGAAGCATACGAGGAGCACGGCCCCGGCAATCCAGGCACGTCGGACTCCTAGAATGAACACATCAGAAACAATAACCTACTGCCGGAACTCGAGGGCCTGCGCGCCGTGGCCGCCCTCGGGATCCTGGTCACGCACGTGGCGTTTCAGACGGCGACGGACTCGCCGGTGCTCGCGCGCTTCGACTACTTCGTCGCGGTCTTCTTCGCGCTCTCCGCGTTCCTCCTCACGCGCGGAACTCCGCGGCCGGGCTATTACTCGCGACGCCTCGCGCGCATCGCCCCCGCATACGTCGTGTGCGTCATCATCGTGGCACTCGTGCTGCCCGAGCTTTCGCTTCTCGACGCCCCCACCTTCCTCGCCAACCTCTTCCTCGCGCAGATTTATGTCCCCGACGCCCTCGTCGCGGGCCTGACCCAGATGTGGTCACTGTGCGTGGAGGTGGCGTTCTACCTCGCGCTGCCGCTCTACCTGGCGCTGCGCCCACGGGCACGCGTGGTGTTCTTAGCCGCGGCGGTGCCGTTGTCCCTGCTGTGGCCCTGGTGCGTCGAGTCCGTGGACTGGGTCAACATGCAGATCTGGCCGCCGTCCTATGTGCCGTGGTTTGCCGTCGGTCTGGCAGCAGCCGAGTTGGAGCGCCGAGGCGTGCGCTGGCGGTGGCCGCGCTGGCCGATCGTGCTGCTCTTCCTCCCGCTGGCCTGGCTCGGCGGGGTGCTGGGCCCGCAAGGATTGGAGCACCCGAGCCCGCTAGAGTTCAACGTTCGCGTGCTCATCGGTGCGGCGTTCGCCGCGGTCGTGGTCGTTCCGTTCGCGCTGGGCCCGCGTGACGACGGGCTGCTCGCCTCACCGGTGATGACCAGGCTCGGTCGCTGGTCCTACTCGATCTTCCTGTGGCACGTCGCGGTGCTGTCGTTCGCGTTCCCAGTGCTCGGGGTCGACGTGTTCGGCGGGCGTTTCCTCCCCGTGCTGCTGTTCACCGCGCTGGCCAGCACCGCCGTGGCGTACGTGTCCTACGAACTCGTGGAAGTGCCCGGCGCACGAGTGGTGCGCCGGGCATGTGACCGGGTCGGACGGAAAGGCCGCGTGGACGCCTAAAACAGACCGGCTACAGCAGATCGGTGAGCTTCGGGTCCACAAGCTGGAGCACGGCTGCCCTGGCATCGGCCGCGGTGTCGGCGTCGACAGCGTAGGCCGCCATCTGCTGGCAGGTGCCCCGGTCGTGCAACTTCAGCGCCGCACGCACCATGGGAACCTTCTTCGGGGCCATAGACAGCGAAGTCACGCCCAGGCCAGTGAGCACGAGCGCCATGAGCGGGTCGCCACCGGCCTCGCCGCAGACGCCCACGTGCTTGCCGGTGGCCTCACCGGCCTGGCAGGTCGACTTGATCAGCTGCAGCACCGCGGGCTGCCACGGTGAGAGCAGCTCCGACAGCGCGCCCTGCATGCGGTCGGCGGCCATCGTGTACTGGGACAGGTCGTTGGTGCCGATCGAGGCGAAATCAACGATGGAGAGGATCTTTCTCGCCGCAATGGCGGCGGCTGGCACCTCGACCATCACGCCGACCTTGGGCAGGCCGCGGGAGCGGACTTTCTCCGCAAACCACGACGCCTCTTCGGTGGTGGACACCATGGGTGCCATGACGCGTAGGTCGGCTACGCGGCCGGTCGCCTCAAAGGCGGCGGCCAGGGCGTCGAGCTGGGTGTCCAGCAGGTCCTCGCGGGCCTGGGACAGACGCAGGCCGCGCCGGCCCAGCGCGGGGTTTTCCTCCTCGCCGAGGTCGGCGAAGCTCAGCGGCTTGTCCGCACCAGCGTCCAGGGTGCGCACGACCACGCGGCGGGGGCCGAAGGCCTCCAGCACCTGGGTGTAGGTGTCCTGCTGTTCCTCAAGGCTCGGGGCGCTCTCGCGCTCGAGGAAGAGGAACTCAGTGCGGAACAGGCCGGTGCCCTCGACGTCTCCCGCAGCCGCGGCCACTCCGTCCTTGGCGGTGCCGATGTTGGCCAAGAGATTGACGGGGAAGCCGTCGGCGGTCGCGCCGGCGCCGACCGACTGCGCGAGGATAGCGCTGCGGTACTGCGCGCGCTGGCGCATGCCCGCGATTTCCTCGGTGGTGGGGTGGACGATGACCTCGCCCGCGCCGCCGTCGATGGCGAGGTCGGTTCCCTCCTCGATGTCCATTGCGCCCTCGGCCTTCACCACGGCCGGGATGCCGAGCTGGGCGGCGAGGATCGCCGTGTGGCTGGTCGGGCCGCCGGCGGCGGTGACGATGCCCACCACCAGGTTCGGGTCCAGCCCGACAGTCTCGGCGGGGGCGAGGTCGTTAGCGAGCAGGATCGCTGGGGTGTCCAGGAAGGGCACACCCGGAGTCGGCAGGCCGCGCAACACACAGATGGTGCGGTCGCGCACATCGTAAAGGTCAGTGACACGCTCGGCCATGTACCCGCCGAGGCTAGCCAGCATGGTGGCGTAATCCTCCACGGCGTCGTGGACGGCCTGGGTCACACCCGAGCCCTTCTTCAGCTTCTTGTCCACGGCCTTGGCCAGCGCGCGGTCGCTGGCCAGCTGGGCTGTGGCCTCGAGGATGTCGCGGCCCTTTTCACCGGAGCGCTCCGCCTGCTCGCGCAGCGACGCAGCGACCGACGCCATGGCGGCGCGGACGCGCTCGCCGTCGGCAGCCGGGTCGGTCGACGCCGGCTCGTGGGAGTCAACCCCCGGAGCGGGGAGGACCTTGACGGCGGCGGCGCTGGCGGTGCCGGAAGAGACGCCGATGCCACTGATGACGGTTCGCTGCTCAAACATGGTGTGTCCGATCTTTCGTCGTGAAGTAAAGCCCGGTGGTGTGACCTTTTTAGTCCTACTCTGCGTCGAGGTCGCGCTCGAGCATCGCGGCGAGCTCGTCGAGCGCGTCCGCGGCGGCGTCGTCCTCGCAGCTCAGGGTAACTACGTCGCCGTGCTTGGCGCCGAGGGTCATGACCTCGAGAATGGAGGCTGCGTCGGCTTCTTCGTCGTCGAGGGAGAGGACGATGTCGTAATCAAACTCGCCTGCGGCCTGGGTAAACAAGGAAGCCGGGCGGGCGTGGAGGCCGACGGAGGAGCCAATGGTTGCGGTGCGGGAAATCATGGTGGAGTCCTTTCGTTGGGAATGCATCTCAGGCTTATAAGCCATTGTGCCTTTATCGCTATGAGAACTGTGCGACTGCCCCTCACCTGCGGGGGTAACCGGGGCGGGCATGTCTGTGGCCGTGGCGTGCACGATCCGGGAGATGTGGAGGGTGAGGTAGGCAACCTCGTCCTCGGTCAGTCCGGCACCTAAGCGCAGCTCGATGACAGAGGCGATGCGCTGGGCACACTGGTAGGCCGCTGGGGAGGCCGTGCGGATCGCATCGCTGACGGGTGAGGCCTGCTCATCGAGCTGCTCGTGGTTAGCGATGCGCACGAACAGGTAGCGCAGGTGGGTGATGAAGCGCCCGACGTTGACTACGTCGGTTCCCAGGGCGATGGAAAAGTCGCTCTCGATGATGTCGATGAGTTGCTGGAGCACACCCGTCATCGTGTAGGTGAAGCTTAAATCGCCGGTGGAGAAACCGGCGTTGACCAAATGGAGCGTGAACGCGATCGCTTCGGTGCGCGGCAGCGGGTCGATGCCGCGTGCGCGAAGCGCATCGTTGATGTGGCCGAGCATGGCCTCCGCGTGGCGGAACTCGGTGCTGTAGAGCTGGCTGACCTCGGCCAGCAGCGGGTAGTCCACGCTGTGGCCGCGCGCTTCGCGGTTGATGGCGAAGCCGATGTGGTCGGCCAGCGCGATCGTCAGCGAGGTGTTGTGGGCCAGTGCGGCGGGCAGGTCCGTCGCGGCCAACGCGTCCGTGACAAGCGTGAGGTGAGCGAGCGGGATTTCAGAGAGCAACGTGGCGACATGGTCGGGGTCGCGGCCGTCAGCGGGGACGAAGACGCGCACGACCGAATCGGGGTCGATGCTTTGCCCCGGGCGGGCCTGAAAACCAATGCCGCGGCCGGTGACGATCTTCTCACCCGCAGCATCCTTGGCCAGGACCACGTTGTTGTTGAATACCCTCAGAATCTCCATAGCGGTAGCAACGCTCTCCTCGGTGGAAGGCCCGTTGGGGCCCTCCACGGGGAATGGTTAGGGCGTGACCTCAATGACGGTCTCGCCGGCGCCAACAACGCCCTGGGTGCGTGGCTCCACGTGTGCGAGCTTCGCGGTGTTGGTCACCGTCATCAGTGTCGTAGTGGGGTGGCCGGCGGCCCTGACTGCGTCGAAGTCGACCGTGGTGAGGGGATCGCCAGCGTTGACGCGCTGCTTCTTCTCCACATGGACGTCGAAGCCGTTGCCGTCCATCGTGACGGTGTCGATGCCGACGTGCACGAGCACCTCGACGCCGTCATCGGTCTTGATGCCGAAGGCGTGGCCGGTCTTGGCTACCGTCAGCAGCTTTCCGGAAACCGGGGCGACGATCGTGGACTCGGTCGGGATAATGCCCACGCCGGAACCAAGGGCGCCGGAGGCGAACACCTTGTCACCGGAGTTGTCCAGGCTGACCAGCTCGCCGGCGACCGGTGCCTGAACGAACACCGTTCCGGCAGGGGAGGTCGTCGGAGCAGTAGCGACGGGTGCGGCGGCAGGGGCGGCAGCAGGCGCAACGCGCGTGGCCGTGGCGACCGAGCTGGCAGGTGCACTGGCCGGGGCGGTGGCGGGGGCGTCGTCAAGCGTGGCGGCCTCTCGCGGCTCATCAGATTCAGCAGCCTCGGCGGCCTCAGCGGCCTCGCGCTCGGCGGCGGCCTCGGCCTTCTCCTCTGGCGTGCGGTAGTCGGTGAGAATGATCGCGAACATCGCGACGAAGAAGGCCACGGCGATGGAGATGATGTAGACCCACATCGGGTTAAACACAAATACGGTGAGCAGCGAGGTGAAGACGAATGCCTGGGTCTGCACGCCCTCGAACGGGGCAGAAAGGATGGCGATGGTCACGCCGCCGGCGAGACAGCCAGCCAGCAGACGCGGGTAAATCCGCTTGAAGCGCAGGTGGATACCGTAGAGCGAGGGCTCGGAAATACCACCGAACAGACCCGCGGCGAGAGCACCGGTCGCGGTCTGGCGCATCTGGTTGTCGCGGTCGCGGATGGACAGGGCGAGCACACCGGCGGTGGCGCCGAAGCAGGCGAAGTTCCACACACCCATTGGGCCCTGAATGAAGTCGTAGCCGAGGGTCTGGATGTTGACCAGCATGAGCGCGTTGAGCGGCCAGTGCAGGCCAAGCGGGACCAGGAATGGGTAAAGAAGCGGGATAGCGATGGCGAAAACGAACGGGGCGTTCGAGTTCATCCACGCCAGGCCGTCGCCGATTCCGTTACCGAGCCAGATGCCCAGCGGACCAATGAGGAACGCGGTCAGCGGGATCATGATCAGCATGGAGATGAACGGCACGAAGACCATCTGCACGTTCTGCGGGAAGATCTTCTTCAACCCGTGGTAGACCACCGCGAGCAGCGCAACCATGATCAGCGGGACGAAGACCTGCCCGCCGTAGTTGTTGAGCTGCATCGGCAGGCCGAAAATGGTGGTGCTGAAGAGTTCCTCGCCGAGCGTTTCATTGGTGCGGGAGACGGTCTCAGCGAAGCGCTCGGTGTCGGACAGGCTCATGAACTCGGGTGTCATCAGCGCGCCCATGACCGCCGCACCCAGCCACGGGTCAACGCGTAGCTTCTTCGCGGCGTTGTAAGCGACCATGATCGGCAGGAAGTAGAACACGCTGCGCCACATGGCGTCGACGAAGACCCAGGTGGCGGACTTGTCGTCGGCGCGGAAGTCAACGATGCCGAGTGCGTCGAGCACCGCGGCGATCGCGATGATCAGCGAGGCACCGAGCAGCACACCCAGGATGGGGCGGAAGGAGTCGGAGAGGTACTCGAAGAAGTTATCCAGCCAGGAGTAGCGGCCACGAGCGCGGGCGCGTGCCTCAGCCTTCACGTCGTCGTTGGAGCGAGCCGCAGAGCCCGACTTCTGCATCTCCGGCAGGTGGTTGATCGCGGTGTACATCGACTCCACGCCGCCGCCGCAGATCACCTGGTAGCGGTTGTCTCCCTGGTGTAGCGCGCCGAGGACACCGGGCACCTTCTCTAGCGCGGCCGTGTTGACCTTGGACGGATCGCGCAACTCGAGGCGCAGGCGGGTCGCACAGTGCGTGAGGGCGGAGATATTCTCCGCGCCGCCGAGATTCTCGACGATCGCCCTCGCGCTCGAGGCTTGTTTATCAGAACCCATCGTGGCTTTCCTTCAGACAGGCAGGGTTGCACACGCAAAAAGACCCGAGGCACCACAAATCGGCGTCCTCAGGCCTTGCCTCCGCGGAGTTACAACCCTGGGTGGATATCTACGCGTGTGACTGTACCCCGCTCCGGGCACGACCGGCAAGGATCATGTGGGCTTTCGGGGGTGGGGGTGCCTGCCCCCGTATCCGGTGAATCGGAACCGTCCGGAAACGCCAGGGCCGCGATGGCGGCGCACCCGGCGATGAGCACGAGTACCGAGGAACCTGCGTAGTTCTCCTGCGGCCACGGCGCGCGCGCCAGCCACAGGCCCATGGCGGTGATGGAGCCGCTGGCCAGTACCCACGAAGGGATCAAGGTGAGGCGGCGGATCGCCCACACAGCCAGGGCGGACGCGGCACCCGGTGCCAGCCCCACGGCAGCCGCGGTAAACAGGGGCGGGACCCAGGTAGCAGCGGCAGTGGTGGCAGCGGGGTGTGGGGCGCTGGCGAGACGGTGCCGGGAGACCCGCGGCCGGGGTCTAGACATGCGGGCCGCAGCAAGGCACGCGACGAGGCACGCGACGAGGGTGAGCAAGGACACCGCCGCGCCGACGGCCAGGCTCGCGCGGTAGGGCCGCTCACCGGCAAACGTCATGGTGAACTCGCCGCTGACTCCGGGTGGGACGCGGAAGGCTTGCATGCCGGCGTCGATAAGCTCGGGCTCGAGCTCGATCCCGCCGACGCTCGCGCGCAGGCCGTCGTTGAAGGCGCGGGTGGTGAGGATGAGCCGCTCGCTTGTCGACGCCACAACCTCTCCTTCCAAGGCCTCCCAGCGCGCAGCGGGCGCTATGGGTGCCACGGCGCGGGTGATCGTGAGCGTCTCGGCATCGGTGACAACTTCGTGCGCGCCGGCCTGTAGCTCCACGGTGTCCTCGACGTGCTGCCCGTCGACGGTGGCGGGGGCGCTGAGCCGCCACAGACCGGGGGAGTCGGTGGTGAAGCGGCGCTGTAGTACGTCCGTGGCGGGGAAGATGCGCTGGAAGAAGTAGGTATCGGCGCTGCCCGGGACGTCGACGATGCGCCGCGCCCCCGTCTCGAGCGCGGTAATGCCCACGCGTTCGGACAATGTGATGCGGACGGAATCGCCGGGCACGGTGAGGGTACGTGGTTCGCCCGCGACGAGGGTGAGCTCCCGGCTCGTGTCCCCGGAGGTGACGGTGACCGTGGTGTCGTCGGTCGCGGTGATGGCCACCTCGCCGCCGGTGACGCTGGCCTCGAGCCAGGCCTCGTCATCGCCTGGCGCGGGCCACCACGCGGTGGAGTCGAGGCCGTCGAAGGCGGCGGTAAGCGACTCGGACGCGCGTGCGCCCCCGAAGGAGGTCGCATCGGCGGCGGAGCTGGACGCGCGCGTGGTACCAACCTCGCGCACACCCACCGGTGTGCCGGCGGAGGGGTAGTCCTTGACACGGTTGCGCACGTCGGCACCCTCGCTGGCGTCGCGCAGGTGCGCGGAGACGGGCGAGGTCAGCGTGCCGTAGTTGCGCGCGGCCAGCGCCGGGGTGTCGGTGATGATCTCGGGGTCCTCGCTGGTCAGCCGCGCCGGGACGTAGCCCAGCTCGCGGTGCAGCAGCGCGAGCACCTCGCCGCCGCCGTCGACACGCAGCGGCTCGCCGGAGGTGATCATCATGTCGCGCGTCGACTCGAGCATGTGGATGTCTACCTCGCCGAAGCTCACCGTCGGCTCGCCCAGCTCCGGGGTATCAGGCTGGTCTTCGAGGTCGTGGCGCACGATGACCGCGCCCACGCCGATGGAGCGCAGCGCCTCGGTATCGACCACGCCGACCTGGCCGTCGAGGCCACGGATCGCCTCGGGGTTGACCAGGGGGATCGCGTCGCGCACCGCGAACCGCGCGCCCGTCACAGCCTGGATCGGCTCGTCGCGCGTCCAACCCCACGTCTGGCGCGCAAAGCTTGTCGACGGCACCACCAGCGTGCGCGTCCCCGCCGCGTTCTCGTCGAGCCAGGCCCCGGCTGCAACCCAGTCGGGCGACACGGACGTCCAGGTGCCCTCGGGCAGCAGGCGCAACGACCACGCCGGGGCGACGGCGATGACGGAGACGAGCACGACCCCCACCGCCGCGGGCGGGCGCACGCGGGCGAGTGCCCAGCCCACCCCCAGAACTACCGGCAGGCGCACGAGCGGGTCGAGTTTGTGGAGGTTGCGGAAGGGGGCGAGGGGGCCGTCGTAAAGCGAAAGTGCGAAGTGGGCGGTGCCGAGGACGGCGACACCGACGCACAACAGCGCCACGAGGTAGCCGCGCCACGGCATGTCGCGCCGGGCAAGACCCGCGAAACCGGCTGCCGCGACGGCCGTGGTGGCGAGGATGAACACGGGCTCGGCGACGAGCAGGAAGCCGGCGGCGCGCTCGGTGTCCACAAACGGCGACCAGCTGGTGGTGCCTCGCAGGATCTCTGCCGGGTTGAGCCAGAAGGTGGTGACGTAGGCCGATTCGATGAACTCGGTAAAAGGTGGGGAGTAGCGCCCGAGCACGAGCAGCGGGCCAATCCACCACGCGCTGAGCAGCACCGCGCCGAGAGACCACAGAGCTGCGCGCACGAACTCGCGGCGCCACAGGAGCAGCACTAACGCCGGCACGCAGGCGAGGATGGTAGCGGTGGCGTTGACCGCGCCCATCAGCGCGACGGACACGAGCGAGGCGGCGACGTTGGGCCTGTGCCGCAGCAGCGGGAGAAGCGTCCACGGCACGAGCGCGACCGGCCACGCCTCCGAGGAAATCGCGGTGAGGGTGGTGAGGATGCGCGGGCTGAGCGCGTAGAGGGCGGCGGCGGTGATGGCGGGTATACCCGCGGGGATGCCGCAGCGCCGCGCCAGCAGCAGCGTGCCGGAGAAGGCCAGGCCCATAAGCAACGTCCACCACAGGCGCTGGAGCACCCAGTCCGGCGCCGGCAGCAGGAAGAACGGGCCCTGAGGGAACAGGTAGCCGTAGGCCTGGTTCTGCAGCTGGCCCAGGGTGAACTGGTCGGTGTAGGCGTGTGTGGCCTGGCGCAGGAACTGCGCCGGAGCCTGGGTGAGATCGAACTTGGTGTCAGCGGCGACGCGGCCCGGTGGCTGCAGGAAAGCGAGCAGCGCCAGGATGGCCCACCCAACGACGTGGGCAGCGCGCCCGCCGGTTCGCGTCGCGGGCACTTACTGGCGTGAGCCGTACTCCGGGCCGCCGAGGACAGCCTGGTCCGCGGGCACGGCGTTGCCGGTGGGGACGGTGCTCTGGCCGGAGAACGACGCGATGCCGATCACCCCGGCCGCACCGAGCACGATGCCGACGACGATGCTGGCCAGCAGCGGCGAGTAAGCGCGCTGGGCAGGGGGCTGGGCGGCGTGCGGCGAAACGTGGGACATGGCCACGAGCTTAGCAGCGCCAATGGGCTGCGAGGCAGTACAGTGGTAGCGTTTTTCGGACGAGTTTTTCCGCAATTGCTGCTGCATCGGCGGCAGGGCCGACCACAAGGCCGACAACAAAAGGGGGAGGTGGCTGCCATGACCGTGGCAGTGGTCTCCCGTGTCGCCCTGGCCGTGGTGTGCGCCGGTGCGCTTGTGGCCGGCTGCGCGCAGGGCGGGGCCGAGAACGCGGCCGAGAACGCGGCCACCCCGGCTTCGCAGGCAGAGTCTGTGGCGGAGCCCGCGCCCGCTCCCAGCGAGGCCGAGCTGCGCGTCCCGGCAGACCTGCGCGCCCGGGTTGCCTCGCTCATGGTTGTCGGGGTGGCCAACTACGACCAGGCGCGCGCGGCCCTTGACCAGGGCGTTGGCGGGCTGATCATTCCAAGCTGGGCGGATCCGAACTTGTTGACGGAGCAGGGGCGCAACATCAATGCCTTGCGCGCCGAGTACCAGCACCCGTTTTCCGTGGCGGTCGACTTTGAGGGCGGCCGCGTGCAGCGCCACACGCAGGTGTTCGGCGCGTGGATGACGCCGCGCGCTCTCGCGGGCCAGCCGCCCGAGGTCATCCAGGGCGCCGGGTACGACATCGGCCGCTCCTTGCGCGCCCACGGCGTCAACGTTGACTACGCGCCGCTGCTCGACCTCAACCTCGCCAACCTGCCGATCGTCGGCGACCGCTCGTTCGGCACCGACCCCGCCGAGGTGCAGCGAGTCGCGGGCCTGTTCGCGCAGGGGCTTATCGACGCCGGCGTGACCCCCACCTTCAAACACTTCCCCGGCCACGGCCGGGCCTCGGGTGACACCCACCACGTGCTGGCCGTGACCCCTCCGTTGGCGGAGCTCGAGGCGGTAGACCTAGTGCCGTTTGCCGGGACCCTGCGCCAGTTCCCGCGCGCGAGCGTGATGATGGGCCACGTCATCGTGCCAGGCCTCGGCGTCGAAGGCGTGCCGAGTTCACTCAACCCGGCGGCCTACAGTCTGCTGCGCGGCGGCGACTACCCCGGTGGGGCGCCCTTTGACGGAGTTGTCGTCACCGACGACTTGTCCGGCATGCGCGGCATCCTGGACTATCAACCCACCCCGGAGGCGGTCAAGAGTGCGATCGCCGCCGGTGCTGACCAGGCGCTTTGGTCCTCCGGTACCGACGTGGCCTACATCATCGACCTCGTCACCGCAGCCGTGGAGAGCGGGGAGATCCCCGCCGAGCGCATCGACGCCGCCGCGGTGCGCACGCAGCAGCAGCTTCTCGACGTCAACCTGTAGAAACCGCCCGCGTCTATCCCAGCACTTTTGTGGGTTGTGTGCGCGTCATCTACTACCCTGAAGCGCGTGACTACGGTAAAAGCAACCTCGCGCCACGGCCGCGGCGGCAGCCGGGCTGGCAAGATCATCCTCGGGATGGTCGTCGGTATCTTCGCCGTCCTTCTTGCCATCTACGTGGCTGATCTCGCCATGAACCGCGGCAACGTGCCCCGCGGCACCACCGTCGGCGGCGTAGCGATCGGCGGCATGGCCCCGCAGGAGGCCACGGCGAAGCTGCGCAACGAGCTTGGCGGCACCGCAGCAAAGCCGGTGACGGTGCACGCGGCGCAGGAAACGGCACGTCTTATCCCCGCCGAGGCGGGGCTGGGCATTGACTGGGAGGCGACCGTCGAGGCGGCAGGCGTCGAGTCCGCGAACCCGATCACTCGTCTGGGCAACCTCTTCACCAGCCGCGAAGTTGACGCCGTGCCCACCGTGGACGACGCGCAGCTGAGCCCGCAGCTCGACCGGCTGCGCGCCGAGCTGCACCGCGACCCCCTTGACGGCGCGATCGCCATCGAGGGCGCGGAGCCTGTCGTGACCGATCCGGTCCCGGGCCAGGAGGTGGAGCGGGCAACGCTCAAGGATGCGCTCACCCGCGGCTGGCTGAACCCCGATGGGGTGGAGGTCGAGCCGACGCCGGTGGAGCCGGCCGTCAATGACGCCGCGATCAAGGCCGCGCTCGACGGGCCGGTGCGCTCAGCGCTTGCCGGGCCGCTCACCGTGCACGGCCGTGACGGCGTGGATGGTGTCATTGCCAAGGATCAAATCGGCGAGATCGTCCAGTTCCCCACGGTTGACGGCGCCATCGTGCCCGAGATTAACCGCGACCGCGTCGGCGAGATCGTCGGCGAGCAGCTCGCGCCCACCGTGACCGAGATGCGCAACGCCCGGGTCCTGCCCGGCGGCGGTGTCGAACCCAGCGTCGACGGCACCGTGGTGGATTGGGACGTCACCCTGGAGGGCTTTGACCAGCGCCTCCTCGGCGATGGGGAGCGCGAGTGGGAGGCCGCCTACAAGGCGGTTCCGGCCGACTTCACTACGGAGCAAGCTCAGAACGCCACCTTCGACGAGGTCGTTGGCAGCTTCACCACCGGCGGATTCAGCTCCGCGTCGGGCACCAACATCCGGCTGGTGGCCAGTGAGGTAAACGGAGCGATCGTCAACCCCGGTGAGACATTCTCCCTCAACGGCTACACCGGCCCCCGCGGTACGGCGCAGGGCTACGTCGAGTCCGGCATCATCCTCGAGGGCCGCGCGGATAGGGCCGTCGGTGGCGGCATCTCCCAGTTCGCCACCACGCTCTACAATGCCGCGTACTTCGCGGGTATGACCGATGTCGCGCACACCCCGCACTCCTACTACATCTCCCGTTACCCGGCCGGCCGCGAGGCAACCGTCTACGAAGGTGCGATCGACCTGCAGTTCCGCAACGATTCGCCCTACCCGGTCAAAATTGTCACCAACGCCGGCTCCGACAGTGTCAGTGTCAGCCTCATGGGCGTCAAGACCGTCAACGTCGAGTCCATCAACGGCGGTCGTTGGGCCGCGACCCAGCCGCAGCCGCGCACCGTTTCCGGCGCGAGCTGTGCGCCGTCGGGAGGTGCCCCGGGATTCACCACGTCGGACACCCGAGTCATCACGGATCTGGCCGGCAATGTGCTCTCCCGCGAGACCCAGACCACGGTGTATGACCCGCAGCCGATCATTCGCTGCAGTTAGTTGAGTGGAGTTTCCCAATAGTAGGCTTTGACCTATGGAAAATTGGGAACCGGTCCTCGGCGCGGGACCTCTGCTCGGCATCGCGGCCGGCGCAATCGCGCTTATTTTGCTCATGGTCATCGCGTTTCGGGTACACGCTTTCGTCGCGCTGATCGTGGTTTCCATCCTCACGGCACTGGCCGCGGGCATCCCCGTCTCCGGAGTCGTGCCGACCCTGCTGGAGGGCTTCTCCGGAACGCTCGGTTCCGTGGCTCTTCTCGTGGGACTCGGCGCCATGATCGGCCGGCTCGTCGAGGCGTCCGGCGGGGCGCAGACGCTTGCCGACGCCCTCGTGCGCCGCTTCGGCGAAAAGAACGCGCCCTTCGCGCTCGGACTCGCCTCCCTGATCATGGGCTTCCCCATCTTCTTCGACGCCGGCCTGATCGTCATGTTGCCGGTCATCTTCGCCGTTGCGCGCCGCCTCGACGGGCCCCTTCTGGCTTACGGCATCCCCGCCGCCGGCGCGTTTTCCGTCATGCACGTCTTCGTGCCCCCGCACCCGGGACCGGTTGCCGCGTCCGAGTTCTTCGGCGCCGACTTGGGCCTCGTCCTCCTGCTTGGACTCGTTGTCGCCCTGCCCACCTGGTACATCTCCGGCTACCGCTGGGGGCTGTTCTTGGGTAAGAAGTACGACTTCCGCGTCACGGACATCCTCCTTGGCACGCACGAGGACGGCCACATCACCACCAAGCCGGCGAGCCCGGCGACCGTGCTCGGAGTCCTGCTCATCCCGATGCTGCTCATCTTTGGCAACACCGGGATGAACGCGCTGGCAAGCGCTGGTGTCGTCGATAAGGAATCCTTCGGCGTGCAGCTGCTCACCTTCCTCGGCCAGACCCCCATCGCCCTGTTGATCACCACCCTCATCGCCGCCGTCGCGGTCGGCGTCAACTTGGGCGTGCCCCGCTCCGAAGTGGAGCGCCGCATGGAGTCCGCCCTCGGCCCCGTCGCCTCCGTCATCCTTATCACCGGCGCCGGCGGCATGTTCGGCGGTGTGCTGCGCACCTCCGGTATCGGTGACGCTCTAGCCGATTCCATGTCGGATCTTGGTGTGCCCGTCATCCTTGCCTGCTACCTCGTCGCCGCCGTGCTGCGCGTGGCCCAGGGGTCCGCCACCGTGGCGTTGACCACCGCTGCAGCGCTTATGGTGCCCGCCGTCGAGGCCAGCGGCTTCAGCGAGCTGCAGCTCGCGCTGGTCGTGCTCGCCACCGCTGCCGGCTCCGTCTTCGGCTCGCTCGTCAACGACTCCGGCTTCTGGCTCGTCGGCCGTCTCATGGGTATGGACGTGGCTACGACGCTGAAGACGTGGACGATCAACCAGCTGCTCATCTCGCTCATCGGCTTTGCGGTGGTGTTGGTCATCTACGGGGTCACCATCCTCTAGCCACGCTCGTTACGCGTTACCTATTCCGTGGACCGCACCCCTCGTGGGGTGCGGTTTTCTCGTGTCCCACCCCACAATACTGACCTAGACCAAGCTGTCTAGTATAGTCGTCTTCGGGATCACGAAGTCCGACGATTACAGCCTCCCGGCTTGTCGGCTGGCAACCGCGCTCATCGCGCACGGTGCCCCCGGGAGAAGATCCGCCGGCGAGCGACCGCGCGCCGGAAGTGCGATTCATTTAAGGAGCAGCCATGTCCCTCGACATGTCGTCTTTTCTGTCCGCTGACCACCCCAACGACTGGACTCCCGCCACATTCAACAACCTCGACGTGGTGACCCTGACTTTCTCCGCTGGAGGAGAATCCATCGTGCGGGAGTTCGCTTCCCCGCTGGCCGCGATCTCGCTCGCGCGCGAGATTGGCTTCAGTTTCGAATTCTCCCCGTCACGCAACGCGGTGCGCACCGAGGCCGGTGACGTCATCCTCTTACCGACGCTGGACAAGCCCCGTGTCCGTGTGGAGCCGAGCGAATGCACCCTCGTGGCCCCGGGACACAAGCCACACTGGGGCCCGGCGTTGCGGGCGGCGAACGGCCCGGACCCCTGGGTGCCCGTCGTCCTGCTCAACGTCGAGGGAACCAAGGTGACTCTCGGCACCCCTGACGGGGAGTTAGTTGTCTACAACCACGGGGGGCAGTGGATGGAGGAGCGGCTCGAATACAACGCGACGTGGGGCATGCTGCGTGGGCCGTGGGACGGCTCGGGTCGAAGCACCGCCTTCTGGGTCTCCCGCACCCCCATCACGCCCTGCACTGCCTAGCCCGAGGAAAGGGCCATGAGCGCCAACCCGGCCACGACCGCATTGTTGGCCGCGTGGATGGCCAGCGTCGCCCACAAGCTGGAGAACCACAGCCTGGCGTACGTCAGCGAGATGCTCAGGAAGATGATGTAGAGCATCGTTTCTGGAACGACGTGGACGGCGGTGAACGCCAGGGTGAGTACTACGGCGGCCAGCCACAGCGGCATCCGGGTCGCAAGCCAGTCGAGGAGCACGCGCCGGAACACGATCTCCTCGAACAGCGGCACGAGCACGACTATGCACAGCGCTACTGCGATGCCCGCCGGAACGCCGAGTGCGAAGGCGCCCGGGATGCTCGGCTCGGTCGCCTCCATTCCCAGCCGCGGCCCGAGGATGGACGCGCAGACGGCCCCGCTGATAATCGTGAGCGGGATCCACCACACCAGGTGCCAGAGGGAATGAGCCGGACGGACGAACCCGAGTTCGCGCCAGCCCCACTGGCCGCGGTGCATCAGGCCGGCCCGCAGCACTGCGGCGCTGGCCACAGCACCCCCGAGCAAAACACCGAAGGGCACTAGGGCGCTTCTGCTCACCCCGATCTGGTCGGCGAGGTAGACCATTGCTACGCCAGTGATGGCAGCACCGACGAGGCTGAGGACGAACAGTGCAATCGCCCAGATCAGGTGACGCGTGCTGGGGGCGGGGTGCAGGCCCGGGTATGTACGGGTCGTGGACACGGGGGGCTCCTTTAGGAAAGCATTGGCAAGCAGGGTCGTAAGGCGCGCTTGGATCTTAAACGTGTGTACTAGACAAAACTCGAAGCTTGACTTTAGCGGCCGTTGTGCTGCTGGGAAGTAGGCCCTATACCTGGCAGTTGGTGCAATCAACTTACGGTGAGGAATGCTGGCTAATCGGCATCTAGCAGCCGCTGAGTTTCTTCCATTTCCGGATCTTGGTACGAAACGTGGTGAAGGGTGCGACGGTGTTGATGTGCACCCACTTCCACACCGGCCATGCGGAAGGGGTCGACGACGCCCACGCGCGTTGGCCTTGCTCGAAGAGTTCAACCTCCGTCAGCCCATTGACCCACTGGACTACGTCCGCGAGAAGGGTGTTGAATTGCGTGCACAACTCGTTGGCAGAAGCCTGATCACAGTGTTGGTAGAACTGCTCGTACAAGTCACCAAGCTGATTCCACTTAAAACCAGCAGCCGGGGTCTGTACTTCTTTTCCTGCTTGTTCGTCCCGCTCCCACCCCAGAAGAAGCTTCATCCAGCCAAGTTGGTAGGCGATCATTTGGCGGGGCGTTCGGTCGACCCCATCAACTATCTGATCCCACGTATCGTGGGGGATGTCATCGAACTCGCCGATAAAGAGTGAGCCTCGTTTGGTGATCTCCGCAGCTAGTTGAGCTCCAGACTCATACGATCGCATTGCGCACTCCCTTCCTTTGGTAGCTAGCCAAGCTGCGGACCGTGCCTCCAATCGCGGTGTGGGTACAGCGCTCAAACGCTACCCGCCAGCGGGGGAGGTGTGCTCGCCAACGCGAAGCAACAAGTGGAGCCGGCGACGAGAATCGAACTCGCACTCTCAGCTTGGGAAGCTGATGTTCTACCACTAAACTACGCCGGCAATGCACGCGAGCTTATCACCCCGGCCCGGCTGAGCGGAAAAGGCCCTCCCGCTAGACTTGGCACCGTGCTTCTTTCAGATCATGACATCCGCGACGCGCTCGCTTCTCGACGCCTCACGATCGACCCGTTCGATCCGAACCTGATCCAGCCCTCGTCTGTGGACGTGCGCATGGACCGCTACTTTCGGGTCTTCAACAACTCGAAGTACACCCACATCGACCCGAAGGAAGAGATGCCGGACCTGACCACCTTGGTCGAGGTCCCAGAGGGCGAGGCCTTCGTGCTGCACCCAGGCGAGTTCGTCCTCGGCTCGACGCTGGAGAAGTTCTCCCTGCCCGCTGATCTCGCCGGGCGCCTCGAGGGCAAGAGCTCGCTCGGCCGCTTGGGCCTTTTGACCCACTCGACCGCGGGTTTTATCGACCCGGGTTTCTCCGGCCACATCACCCTCGAGTTGTCGAACGTGGCGAACCTGCCCATCACCCTGTGGCCGGGCATGAAGGTCGGCCAGCTAGCGCTGTTCACCATGTCCTCGCCGGCGGAGGTGCCGTACGGTTCGGGCGCGCTCGGCTCGAAATACCAGGACCAGCGCGGACCCACCGCGTCGAAGGCATACCTGAACTTCCAGTAGCAGCGGGGTTCCGCTTCCCGCGCAAACGTGCGCGCTCCGTGCCATGATGGGGCGCATGCGAATGACGGTTATCGGCACGGGGTATCTCGGCGCGACGCACGCTGCGTGCATGGCCGAGCTCGGCCACGAGGTCCTCGGTGTAGACGTGGACGACAACAAGATTTCCCGGCTGACCAATGGCGAGGTTCCCTTCTACGAGCCGGGCCTGCCGGAGGTCCTCGACCGCAACATCGACGCTGGCCGGCTGGACTTCACCACCGATTACGCCCGGGCCGCGGAGTTCGCCACCGTGCACTTCATCGGGGTGGGTACCCCGCAGCAGCGCGGTTCTTACGCTGCGGACACCCGCTTTGTGGAGGCCGTCATTGATGATTTGGTCCCGCTTCTCGAAGGCGATCACCTAATCCTGGGCAAGTCGACGGTGCCGGTGGGCACTGCGGCTGCGCTGCAGGAGCGGGCGGACAAACTAGCGCGTCTCGGAGCATCGGTGGAGATTGCGTGGAACCCGGAGTTTCTCCGCGAAGGCTACGCCGTCAAAGACACGATCGAACCGGACCGCATTGTCCTGGGCACACGCGCTGGCGAGTCGCGCGCGGAGGCCATCGCGCGCGAGGTGTACGCGACGCCGCTGTCGTCCGGCACGCCGTTTGTGGTGACGGATCTGCAGACCGCCGAGCTGGTGAAGGTTTCGGCGAACGCGTTTCTGGCCACGAAGATCTCGTTCATCAACGCTGTCAGCGAGGTCTGCGAGCTCGTCGGCGCCGACGTGACCCAGCTGGCGGACGCGATTGGTTACGACGACCGCATCGGGCGGAAGTTTCTGGGAGCGGGCCTCGGTTTCGGCGGCGGGTGCCTGCCCAAGGATATTCGGGCGTTCATGGCGCGCGCAGGTGAGCTGGGTGCTGACCAGGCGCTGACGTTTTTGCGCGAGGTCGATGCGATCAACATGCGTCGGCGCCAGCGGGTGATTGACCTGGCGCGCGAGGAGCTCGGTTCGCTCATCGGGCGGCGTGTGACGGTGCTGGGTGCGGCGTTCAAGCCGAACTCCGACGACGTGCGCGATTCGCCGGCGCTGGCGGTGGCGGGGCAGCTGTCGCTGGCGGGCGCGGATGTGCGCGTGTTCGACCCGGAGGCAATGGAGAATGCTCGCCGGGTGTTCCCGACGCTTGATTACGCGGAGTCGCTGGATGACGCACTAGCGGATGCGGAGCTGGTCATCTTGGCCACCGAGTGGCAGGAGTTCTGGGACATGGATCCGGTCGCGGTGGCGCAGCTCGTTTCGGGGCAATTGCTTATCGACGGCCGCAACGTCCTCGACCACAGCGCCTGGCGCGCTGCGGGGTGGACGGTCCGCGCGCTCGGGCGGGGCGTGTAGGGCGCCGTTCCGGTTCTCCGCTTCGGGGCCTCCCCGTTCCGGTTAAGAACAGAAGGCTGAAGTACGCAGAAGTGCCTATACTGACGAGTGCGAGTGCCGACCTGCTCACACCTCTTTCGTGAGCAGGCACTTTAACACTGTCGAAGCGATGTAGCTGCGGCACTGTGCCGGATTCAAGGGCCGGATTCAGAGGAGGATTGTGATGAAGAACGTACTCGTTTGTTTCCTCTTGGGAGGTGCATCCTTCTCACTCACAGCATGCGGAAACGCTGTTTACACAGATATTTCGGGGCAGGTTGGATTCTCGCTTAGCGATTCCGGTGGCGTCGTCATTGAAGTGGAATCGTGTGGTGTCGAACTCGACGGAGTGCAATTGGCCGGCCCGAACATCGATGGTGAGAACCATAAGTACGCAGTCTTTACAGCCCAAGACCCTGTGTCCGGGTACTTTAGCGTCGATATCTCTCGTCCAGATTCGAACTGGCAAGCAGAGGCGCCGGTTGAAGTGCCAGAGAACGTTGATGAACTTCTGATTGCGAATGCTTCCACTTCGCGTAGGGATGCTCAGCCGTATCAAGTAGATGCGACGCTAGCGGACATCCGAGAGCTCAAGCCCGGTGAGATCATTACGGGTTCTTCGGACAGCTCTTCAGGCAAGAAGTCAGGAAAGATTGTGTCGCAGGAAGAATTCTCCCGTTGCGATTGACCCTGTTGTAACTGACACGGTTTCGAAACGGACCGGTAGATGCCAACCCGTTGTGAGTCGCCAGTCGTGGCTTTCGCCACTAACGGCTCATAACGGGTTGGCAGAAGTCCCTCTGTTCTTGGACTCAAGGGGCGCACGGCCCCTGGGCAGACGCGACCTAGTTCTGGTGGTAGTCGCTGAGGAAGTTGCCCAGGCGCTCGATGGCGTTCTCCAACTGGGACGCCCACGGCAGGGTGACCACGCGGAAGTGGTCCGGGGTGGGGTAGTTGAAGCCGGTGCCCTGAACCATGAGGATCTTCTCGGCCTTGAGCAGGTCGAGCATGAACCGCTCATCGTCGTGGATGTTGTACATCTCCGTG
This sequence comes from Corynebacterium sp. LK2510, assembly GCF_040946405.1. Classification (NCBI taxonomy): domain Bacteria; kingdom Bacillati; phylum Actinomycetota; class Actinomycetes; order Mycobacteriales; family Corynebacteriaceae; genus Corynebacterium; species Corynebacterium sp. LK2510. The sequence continues at coordinate 98,783 of NZ_JAYWLR010000003.1, forward strand.
TCGATCTTCGGGAAGCAGTACAGCGCACCCTTCGGCTCCACCACAGAGACGCCGGGGATCTCGCGCAGCTTCTTCACCGCGATGTCGCGCTGCTTGGTCAGGCGCCCGTTTGCCGAGGTCAGCTCGTAGATGGACTGGCGGCCACCGAGAGCGACCTGGATCGCGTGCTGGCCCGGGACGTTGGAACACAGGCGGGTGCCTGCGAGCAGGTCGAGGCCCTCGATGAAGCCCTTAGCCAGGCGACGCGGACCGGTGATGACCATCCAGCCGGAGCGGTAACCGGCGACGCGGTACGCCTTGGACAGACCGTTGAAGGTCACGGTGACCAGGTCGGGGCCGACCTCCGCCATGGAGATGTGCTGCGCGTCGTCGTAAAGCACGCGGTCGTAGATCTCGTCGGAGAAAACGATCAGCTCGTTCTCGCGGGCGATCGCCGCGATGCCCTCGAGAGTCTCGCGGGAGTAGACGGCACCGGTCGGGTTGTTCGGGTTGATCACCACGATGGCTTTGGTCTTCGGGGTGACCTTGGAACGGATGTCCTCAAGCGAGGGGTTCCAACCGTCCTCCTCGTCGCAAAGGTAGTGCACCGGGGTACCGCCGGCCAGCGTGGAGGCCGCGGTCCAGAGCGGGTAGTCGGGGGAGGGCACGAGGATCTCGTCGCCGTCGTTAAGCAATGCCTGGGTGCACATGCTGATGAGCTCCGAGACACCGTTGCCCAAGTACACATCTTCGATGTCGAAGTGGGGGAAGTCCTCAATCATTTCGTAGCGCGTCACGATCGCGCGGCGCGCCGAGATGATGCCTTTCGACGTCGAGTAACCCTGCGAGGTGGGCAGGGCAGCGATCATGTCGCGCATGATCACGTCGGGTGCGTCGAAGCCGAAGATGGCGGGGTTGCCCGTGTTGAGCTTGAGGATGGTGTGGCCATCGCGCTCCATCTCCTCGGCGGTGGTGCTCACCGGCCCGCGAATGTCGTAGAAGACGTTTTTTAGCTTGTCGGCTTGGTCGAAGTAGCGGCGCTTGCGCGACGACTTCTTCGGCTTTGCTGTGGTCTCGGCGGAGTTCTTCGTGGCGGTATCCGCGGAGGCTGCATCCTTCTTTTTGCTCATAGGGCAATACTAGCCACAGTGGATTGCCGCGGGCAGGGGTTTAAGGGGATGGATACTGCAACCGGACGCTACCGAAGCTTCGGCTTATTTCTTGCGGAAGCGGCGCACGGTTTGGTGGGCGACGCCGATGACGTCGTCAGTGAGTTGGGTGACCTGCTGGCGGCGCTGGGCGCGCTGCTCGGCGATCTCGCGGGCGTGGGCAGCTTCGATCTCGAGCTGCTGAATGCGCACGAGCTGGCGGCGCTTCTTCTCCAGCTGGCGGATACTGGGGGTGTACCAACTGTCGGGTCCCACCTTCATCACGTAGAGCAGAATGAACAGAGTGGGAATGATAAACAGCGGCAGGAGCGTAAACGTCCCGCTGAATGCGGCCGCCGCTACCGAGACGCCCATCGCGCCAATGGTGCCCAGCCAGAACGCGCCCGCACGCATCTTCTGCCCGTCGCGCCGAGCAGCCACGATTTCATGGCTGCTGTAGAGCTGCACGTCCTCGCCGGTGGCGGATACAGGGACAGGGACCGGGCCGACCAGTCCCACCGCGGTGGTGGGGGTGGGGCACTGCGGGATGTCGCTGAACACGGGTTCCAAATCTGACTGGAACGTCGCCTGCGCGATCGCGGTGCAGCGTTGATCGAACTCCTCCATGGTGATGCGGCCCTCACCGAGGGCGTTGCTAAGCGCACTCATGGCATGGTTGCGCTCGGTGTCGCTGAGGCGGTATCGGCCGTACGGGGTGCTCACCCGACCTATTCTAACGCGGCCGGGTGAGCCGCCACTTTCTCAAGCACGCCAGCGCTCTTCGGGTCCCGTCACCCTGTCCTCGAACCGCTGGCGGGCGGCGTCGTACTCCTGCTCCGGGAGCGTGTAGAAGTACTCGCGCGGCACCACCGATTCGACCCGATTGAGGTACTCGGTGACGAAGCCTTCGACGTTGGCGCCGCTGCCATTGAGTGAGTTCACGTTGACGTAGATAAACAAAGGACGCGATATCGGGTAAGCACCGGATTGGGTCTGCTCGGCCGTAGGCGCGATGCTGTCGATGAGCACGTTGTCGATGCGGTCGCGGATAGGTCCTGCGGTGGCCAAATAATTGCCAACACCCATGAACCCAATCGCGTTGACGTCCTCGGCAATCCACTCCGAGAGCTCGTTGATGTCGTCGGTCGCGGCGTAGTCGTCACGCATTGTCTGACCGCCGAGGGCGATCTCATCGAACACCCCTAGTGTGCCTGAGCCCTCCGGGCGACCGACAAGCGTGATGTTCTCGGCGGGCCACGCCGGGTTGATGTCCGCCCACTGCGTCACGCTCGAGTCCGCCGACCAGATCTCGCGCAGTTGCTCCATGCTGAGATCTGTCGCCCAGTCGTTCGCATCGTTTTTCACGATGGTGATCGCGTCGAGGGCAATCGGCAATTCGATGTACTCGACGCCGTTGTCGGCGCACATCGCCTGGAAATCCGTGTCCTCACCGGCTCCGGGGATGGCAACGGAGGAGTTGTTGATGTCGGAGTCGCCAGTGCAGAAGGCATCAAAGCCATCCGTCGAACCGTCTGCGGTGATGTCCACCGTGTAACCGGTGCGTTGGGCAATGTGGCGGGTGATCGGTTCAACCGTGGCGGAGCCGGAAACCACTATTGTCTCACCATCGGCGGCGGCTGAGCTTGATTCAGCAGCACAGCCAGCGACAAAGAGGGCACCTGCGACGGGAAGTGCGATGAGCTTGTTCATCTACTTCGGTCCTTTTCGCAGCTCGGAGGTGAACGTGCGGAAGAAGTCCAGCAAGGTGGTCCACCTCGCGTTAGTCATGTTGAGGTATTCGGGGAGTCGATCAATTTCTGCGTGCTGGTCCGGGGTGAGACCGCGAGCCCTGTTGCGCCCGCGGGCAGCGAGTTCGCCGCGTAGCAGCTCTGCGGTTTCTTCCACCTCATACAAAAGCGCCTCAAGTTCGCGATCCGGTGCCTCGCTGAGCACGAGCTCCTGGGCGAAAGTGCTGAGGTCGGTGTTGTTGTCGGATGGAGATCCGTTCATGGTTGCCCCTTGTTAGAAGAACGAGTTGGTGATGAACACGGTCAGAAGCGGGATGGCGAAGAACACGCCGCCGACCCAGGCGAAGACGTAGATCTTGTTCTTGTCCGCCAGACCTGCGAGCCACTCGGCGCCCTTCGGGGGCAGGTGGCGCAAGAACGGCAGCGACAGGATGAGGACCGCCGAAAACACGTTGTACATGGTGTGCACCAACGCACCGGTCATTGCTGCTTCCGCTTCGACCCCGGAGGCGGAGAATGCGGCGATCAACCCGGTCACGGTGGTACCGATGTTCGCGCCGACGACGAAGGGAAACAGCTCGCGCATGTTGAACTTGCCGGACGCAGCAAGCGGAACGGTGAGCGAGGTGGTCGTCGACGAAGACTGCACCGCTGTGGTGATGGCCGCTCCCGAGAGCACGCCGGTGACGGTGCCCTCCCCGAGCGCGGTATGCAGCATCTTCTGTGCCTTGCCGACGAGCAGCGTGGAGAGCATTTTGCCAATGAACCCGATCACGGCCAGAATCAGCGCCACGCCGGCGATGGAGAGAATGACTCCACCCCACACGCCGCCGATCATCTCCGCTAAGTTCTCAGCAACTCCGACCAACGGTTCGGTGATCGCGTCAACGAATCCTCCGATGGCGTCGAAAGCAGACGAGATCACTCCGTCGCCCTGGCCCGCCAGCGGTTCGGCTAGCGCGCTGGATACTCTCGTGAGTAGCCCGGTGACAAGCTCGAGCGGGAAGAAGATCACCAGCGCGAGCAGGTTGTAGAAGTCGTGCACCGTCGCCATGGAGAAGGCGCGCTTGAACTGTTCACGGTTGCCGGAAAGCCCAAGGGCAACCAGTGTCGACGTCACGGTGGTGCCGATGTTCGCGCCGAAGAGCATCGGAACGGCCACCTCCAGCGGCAGGCCGCCGGCAACCATTCCCACCACGATGGAGGTTGTGGTCGACGATGACTGCAAAATCGCGGTGGCGAGGATTCCGATTGCTAGGCCGACGAAGGGATTCTCGGCAAAGGCGAAGAGTTCCTCGGCACGGTCGCCAGCTGCCATTTGGAAGCCAGAGCCGATCATGCCCACGGCGTTGAGCAGCAACCAGATGGCGAGGACGACGGAAAGCCACTCCGCGATCTTTTTCGCGCGGCCCTCGAGTGGCAAAGACCCGAGGGGATCCGATTTCTTCTCGCCAGATTCACCACCCGGGTCCTCATCGCTGTCCTGGGGCGAAGGCTCTTCGTTCCAACTGTTGTTGTGGTCGTAACCATCCGCTTCTTCAAGGGTGCGGATGCTGCCGGAATCGTGTGTGTCTCGGTGGGTGGGTGTACTGGAATCGCCTCTGCTCATCTCACTGCTCTCACTTGTTGAATCAGCGTGGTGGTGCTCCCTTACCACCGGCCAGGGTAGGGAGAGCGTGAGAAGACCCGGTTAAGGGTGGGTGAACAGCGCTAGAACCTCCGAGAGGCGGAGCCTGGCTAGTCCTCCTCCCAGAATTGGGACTGGTTCATCCGCCAATACGCGCCGCGGCGTTCGAGCAGTTCGGCGTGGGAACCCTGCTCGACGATGCGGCCGTCCTCCATAACGATGATCGTGTCTGCGTCGCGGATGGTGGAGAGGCGGTGGGCGATGACGAAAGAGGTGCGCTCGGAGCGCAGCGCGTTCATCGCCTTTTGCACCAGGACTTCGGTGCGGGTGTCCACCGAGGAGGTCGCCTCATCAAGGATGAGCACCGACGGTCGGGATAGGAACGCACGGGCGATGGTGATCAGCTGGCGCTCACCGGCGGAGATGGATCCGCCGTCTTGGTCGATCACGGTGTTGTAGCCCTCGGGTAGTGAGTGCACGAAGCGGTCTACGAAGGTCGCGGTGGCGGCCTCGATGACCTCGGCGTCTGTGGCGTCGAGGCGACCGTAGCGAATGTTCTCCATAATCGTGCCTTTGAACAGCACCGCGTCTTGGAGCACCATGCCGATGTTGCCGCGCAGCTGCGGGCGTGAGAGATCCCGGATGTCTACCCCGTCGAGGGTGATCGCGCCGGCGTCGACGTCGTAGAAGCGCATGATCAGGTTGACCAGGGTTGTCTTGCCCGCGCCGGTGGGGCCGACGATCGCGGCGGTCTGGCCTGGCTTGACGTGCAGCGTGAGGTCCTGAATCAGGGGCTCATCGGTGTAGGAGAAGGACACGTCGCGGAACTCGACCTCGCCACGTGCGCGGCCGCTCAACGACGTGCCGGTGCGCTCCTCTGACTCTTCGTCGGCGTCGAGGAACTCGAAGATGCGCTCCGCAGACGCCACCCCAGACTGCAGCATTTGGGCCATGCCGGCGATCTCACCGAGAGGTTGGTTGAACTGGCGTGAGTATTGGATGAACGCGGTGGCATCGCCCAGCGTCAGAGAACCCGAGGCGACCTTCAGGCCACCGAGGACGGCGATGACCACGTACGACAGGTACGAGATGAACTGCATGATCGGGTGCATGGAGTTCGCGAGGAACTGGGCTTTCGAGGAGGCGTCGAAAAGCGCGGAGTTCTTCTTAGCAAAGTCCGTGCGCAACGACTCGGTGCGGCCGAAGATGAGCGCGACCTCGTGCCCGGTGAAGGACTCTTCGACGTGCCCGTTGAGCTCACCGGTGAACTTCCACTGAGTGGTGAACTGTTTCTGGCTGCGTGTGCCCACCACGCCCATGACCAGACCGGTCAGCGGGATAGCCAGCAGGGCGACGATGGCGAGCTGCCAGGAGATCCAGAACATCATGATGATGATTCCGGCCACCATCAGTGCCGCATTGAACAGCTGCGCGAGCGCTTGCTGGAGCGCCTGCTGAACGTTGTCGACATCGTTGGTGGTGCGCGACATGATGTCGCCGCGCTGGCGGGAGTCGAAGTAGTTCAGCGGCAAGCGGTTGAGCTTGCGTTCCACGTCTTGGCGCAGCCGGTAGACGGCGGCCATGGAGATGCGGTTGAGGATCGCGCCCTGGGCCCACATCAGCACGCTGGAGACGAGGTACAGCGCGATGACCGTGATAATCAGCGCACGCAGGCGCTCGAAGTCGATGCCTTGCCCGGGGCGCAGGTCCATTGCCTCCGCCATCGCGGCGAGGCGGTCCTGGCCGGAGGCGCGCAGGCCTTCGACGGCTTGGTCCTTAGTGACTCCGGCGGGGATCTGCCGGGAGAACACGCCGGAGAAGATGACGTCCATGGCGTGGCCCATCACGCGCGGGGCGTAGACGGCCAAGACGACGGAGGCCGTGTTCATGATCAAGACGGCGGCCAGCCCCAGCTTGTAGGGCGTGAGCAGGGAGAAGAGTCGCTTGGCCGAGGGCCAGAACTGCTTGGCCTTGCGCGGGGCTTTGTTCGCCCAGTCGTCGCCGGCCATCTTCTCTTCGAACTCGGCGAGCTGCTCGTCCGTCATGTCGGGGGCAGTTGTGTGCTCGCTCATGCGTCCACCTCCTGCTGGGAATCGACGATCTCTTGGTAGGTGGTGCTGGTTGCGAGCAGCTCCTCGTGGGTGCCGCGGGCGACGATTTCGTCGGCTTCCATTACGAGGATCTGGTCGGCGCCGCTAATCGACGCCACACGCTGCGCGACGACGATCACCGTCGCGTCGCGGGTTGCAGCCTTCATTGCCTCGCGCACCCGCTCGTCCGTGATTGCGTCGAGGGCGGAGAAGGAGTCGTCGAATAGGTACACCTTGGGCTGTGCGACGAGCATGCGGGCGATGCAGAGGCGCTGGCGCTGACCGCCGGAGACGTTGGTTCCGCCCTGGGAAATCGGCATGTCGAGCGAGTCGACGAACGTGGCCTGGGCGATCCGTAGCGCCTCCCAGAGTTGCTCGTCTGTCGCACCCGGGTTGCCCATGCGCAGGTTGGTCGCCACCGTGCCGGAGAACAGGTATGCCTTCTGCGGGACCATGGAAACGCGGTCGACGATGTCGGCGCGGCTCATCGCGGTGACATCGGTGCCGTCAACACACACCTGCCCACTCGTCGCCGCGTGCAAGCGGGGAATCAGTGAGACCAACGTGGTCTTGCCGGCTCCGGTAGAGCCGATAATGGCGGTGGTGGTGCCGGGGTGCGCGGTAAAGGTGATGTTGCGCAGGACCGGCTCGTCCGCACCGGGGTAGGTGTAGGAGACATCGCGGAACTCGACGACGCCTTCTCGTGCCGCAGGCCGCAGCTCCTGCTCGGGGGCGCGGATCGCCGGGGCGTGGGAGAGCAGCTCGGCGATGCGGCGCGCACACACGATTGCACGCGGCAGCATCATTGCCATGAAGGTTCCCATCATGACGGCCATGAGGATCTGCATGAGGTATTGCATAAACGCGGTGAGTGAGCCGACCTGCACTAGGCCCTGGTCGACGCGGTGCCCGCCGAACCACAGCACGGCCGCGGTGGCCAGGTTGAGGATCAGCATGATGACGGGGAAGAGCATGACAAAAATGCGGCCGATGTTGAGAGAAACGCGCGTGATGTCCTCGTTAGCCTCCGTGAACCGGGACAGTTCGTGGTCTTCGCGGCCGAAAGCGCGCACGACGCGGATGCCGGCGATCTGCTCCCGCAGCACGCCGTTGATGGCGTCGAGTTTGCCCTGCATCGACTTGAACAACGGCATGAGTACCGCGATGAGAACACCGACGACCACGGCTAACACAGCGACGGCAAGGGCGACCAGCCACGACATGCCCGGGTCCTGGCGCACCGCCATGATGATGCCCCCGATGGCCATGATGGGGGCCGCGACCATGAAATTGAGGAAGAGCAGGTACGCCATCTGCACCTGTTGGACGTCGTTCGTGCCGCGGGTGACCAGGGTGGGGGTGCCGAAGTAAGAGAGGTCCTCGGCGGAAAAGCTGCTGACACGAGAGTACACGTCGCTGCGGATGTCGCGGCCGACGCCCATCGCGGTGCGCGACGCGAACCACACTGCGGCCACCGCGGCGATGACCTGGACGAAGGCAACGGCGAGCATGACCGCGCCGACGCGCCAGATGTAGGGCACGTCGGCGTTGGCTACGCCTTCATCGATGATCTGCGCGTTCAGATCAGGCAAGTACAACGTTGCGAGTGTGGTGATGAGCTGGAGCACCATCACCACGGTGATATAGCCCGCGTATGGGCGCGATGCGCGGGCGACGATTCTGACAAGGTCCAACGGGTGGCCCTTTCCGTATTCCGAATGTGAGACTCACACATCCTATACAGGGGTTCGGGCGTCCCGCCGACCGTCGTTAAGCGGCGTGCGCTTAGCTGCGCGAGTGGCGCACCATGTCCTCCCACTCGACGACCTTCTTGCGCTCGCGCTGGTTGAGGCCACAATCTTCGCCGAGGGAGCGCTCAACAGCATCGAGCTTGTACCAGCCGTCCCAGGTGGTGTACTCGATCCCGCGGGACTCAAGAAGCGCCAGGATCGCATCCGGGTCGGAGTGCGTCGGAGCGGACAACGCACCGGCCTGCGCATCGGCGATGAGCATGTCCGTGGTCTCTTTGGCATCGGACTTCGTGTTGCCGATCAGGCCGACGGGGCCGCGCTTGATCCAGCCGGTGACGTAGAGGGAATCGGCGAAGGAGGAGCCGTCCATGACGTGGCCACCGTCGTTCGGGATCACGTTGCGCTCCAGGTCGAAGGGCACGCCCTCAACGGGCTCGGAGCGGTAGCCGATGGCGTGGTAGACCTGCTGGACCGGCCAGTCGGTGAACTTTCCGGTGCCGCGCACGCCGCCTTCGCCGTCGTACTCCTGGCGCTCGGTGCGCACGCCCACAATGGCGTCGCCGTCGCGCAGGACCTCCACCGGCTCCTCGAAGAAGTGGATGTGGATCTTGTGCGGGGCCTCGTCCGGCTCGCGCATGGCGTATTGCTCCAGCACCTGGCAGTTCAGGTCGATGGACTTGTCAGCGCGGCGCAGTTCCTCGGACTGCTGGTCGTAGTCGATGTCCTCCGGGTCGACGAGGACCTGGATGGTGGCGGACTCGTCGAGTTCGCGCAGCTCCTTCGGGGTGAACTTCGCCTGCGCGGGTCCGCGGCGGCCGAACATGTGGACAACCTCGGCCTTGTTGTTCTTCAGGGACTCGTAGACGTTGTCTGGGATCTCGGTGACGAGCAGCTCGTCGCCAGTCTTGGCCAGGATGCGGGAGACGTCGAGGGCGACGTTGCCGACACCGATGACGGCGACCTCGCGTGCGGAGAGGTTCCAGTCGCGCTCAAAGCGCGGGTTTCCGTCGTAGAAGCCGACGAACTCTCCGGCGCCGATGGAAGCGTCGCCGCCCGGGATGAGCAGCTCGCGGTCGCGCACCGCGCCGGTGGACAAGATGATGGCGTCGTAGTACTCGCGCAGTTCATCGATGGTGATGTCTGTGCCTACCTCGATGTTGCCCAGGAGGCGCAGCTCCGGCTTATCCATCACGCGGTGCAGGGAGGTGACAATTCCCTTGATGCGCGGGTGGTCGGGGGCCACACCGTAGCGGATCAGCCCGAAGGGAGCGGGCATCTGCTCGAACAGGTCAACGTGGACGTCAATGGCCTCGTTGCGGATCAGCAGGTCGGATGCGTAGATGCCGGCGGGGCCAGCGCCGATGACGGCGACGCGCAAGCTCATCTGGAGGGGATCCTTTCCATGGGGAAGATTTTTATTCGCCTATCGTACCTCATAGACCAAGTGGTCTAAAGGGTTGTCCCATAATCTGCCAGTGTTAAGTTGGGCGGGGCAATTCCATTCACTAGACCGCGCTAAAGCTTTTCATTCACCTGCGTCGTTGCACCTAATGTGGCTTAAAGGTGGTCCCAACATTGTGGCAGACTGACTGGTATGACAAACTGAGCCTACTTTCTCAAAAACGCCAAAAAACTAGACAGAACAGTCTACGAGTGCCTACGGACAGGAGGGACCCCACCGTGGCGGACACCACCACCCGCGCCCCGCGCGCGCGAAAGCCCGAGGGGCAGTGGCTTATCGACGGCACCGCACCCCTCAACCACGACGAGGAGCTCAAACAGCTCGAGCCGGTGATGCAGGTTAAGCAACGCGTTATCGACATCTACTCCAAGGAGGGTTTCGACTCCATCCCTCCGGAGGACATCGCCCCGCGGTTTAAGTGGCTTGGGATTTACACCCAGCGCAAGCAGAACCTCGGCGGTGAGTTCACCGGCCAGGACAACTCGGTGCTCCAAGATGAGTACTTCATGATGCGCATCCGTTTCGACGGCGGCCAGTGCACCACCGAGCAGGCCCGCGTGGTCGGAGAGATCTCCCGCGACTATGCACGCTCCACGATTGACCTCACGGATCGGCAGAACATTCAGCTGCACTGGGTGCGCATCGAGGATGTTCCCGCGATCTGGGACAAGCTCGAGTCCGTAGGGCTTAACACCTGGGATGCCTGCGGTGACGTGCCGCGCGTCGTACTCGGCTCACCGGTGGCGGGTATCGCGAAAGACGAAATTATCGACGCAACCCCGGCTATTCGCGAGATTCAGAAGATAGTGACCAACGAGGAGTTCCAAAACCTGCCGCGCAAGTTCAAGTCGGCAATCTCCGGTAACTCCCGCCAAGACGTCGTGCACGAGATCAACGATCTCGCCTTCATCGGTGTTGTCCACCCCGAGCTCGGCCCCGGTTTCGAGTGCTTCGTTGGCGGCGGCCTGTCGACCAACCCGATGCTCGCACAGTCCCTCGGCGCATTCGTCACCCTCGAGCAGGTGCCCGAGGTGTGGGCGAATGTGGTGCGCATCTTCCGCGACTACGGCTACCGCCGCCTGCGCAACCGCGCGCGCCTCAAGTTCCTCGTCTCGCAGTGGGGTGTGGAGAAGTTCCGCCGCATCCTCGAGGAGGATTACTTGGGCTATGCGCTTCCCGACGGCCCCCGTGCCCCGCACAACCTCGTCGACCGCGATCACATTGGTGTTCACGAGCAAAAGGACGGCAATGTCTACCTCGGCGTCAAGCCCACGCTGGGGCACATGTCGGGCGAGCAGCTCATCGCCGTGGCGCAGTTGGCGGAATCCTACGGCCTGAGCCAGTTGCGTTTCACCCCGTTTAAGGAGCTGTTGTTCCTAGACGTGGACCCGGGAGACGTCGATAAGCTTGCGTCCGATCTCGAGGAGATGGGGCTCTACGCTGCGCCGTCGGAGTTCCGCCGCGGCCTTTTGTCGTGCACCGGCCTGGAGTACTGCAAGCTCGCGCACGTGACCACAAAATCGCGTGCCATTGAGCTTGCCGACGAGCTCGAGGAGCGCTTCGGCGACCTCGACAGCCCAATCACGATCTCACTCAACGGCTGCCCCAACGCCTGCGCACGCCACTACGTCTCGGACATCGGGCTCAAAGGCCAGATGGTCCCCGGACCCGACGGCGAAAAAGTGGAGGGTTTCCAGGTCCACCTCGGTGGAACCATTGGAGAGGGTGCGAACTTCGGCCGCAAGATCCGCGGACACAAAGTCCGCTCCAGCGAGCTGGCCGAGTACGTCACGCGCGTGGTGGGCAACTACGTCACAGACCGTGCTGATGGTGAGACCTTCCGGGCGTGGTTGCAGCGCGCCGACGAGGAGAAACTGAAGTGAGCCTGCGTCGTGCGCCGAATCCGAACCGGAACTTTCCCACGTTCTGCCCGTATTGCGCGGGCGAAGAGCTCTACCCGGACGTGGAGACGGACTTTGCCTGGAACTGCGGGGAATGCCTGCGCGTATTCGAGGTGAAGTTCTACGGTCAAGACGACCCGGCCGTAGCGCACGCTCCGGCGAAATCAACGGAGAAAGCACTACAGGAATCGCTCACGCGGCGTGGACACACTGCAGCACTGAAGGTAATCGGGAACACTGGTAGGGACCTAGAAAGGGACTGACAATGCACAACTTGCTCGGCGGTCATGCCAGCTATCGGGATCCCGGAATCTCACCCGAAGGACCCACCTCCACGGATCCGCTGCCACCTGAGGTGGCGCGTCGCAACGCGGAGCTCGTCGAGGAACACGCAGACGCGCTGTACAACGCCAGCGCCGACGAGATTCTCGCCTGGGCGCACCAGCACGCGCCGGGCCCGCTCACGGTAACGCTGTCGATGGAAAACACCGTCCTTGCAGAGCTGGCCAAGGATCACCTGCCTGGCGCTGACTTTTTGTTCCTCGACACCGAATACCACTTTCAGGAGACCCTCGAGGTCGCGGACGCGGTGGAGCGGCGCTACCCGGGCCACCGGCTTGTGCGCGCCACAGCGCAGCTCACACGCGCCGAGCAAGATGAGGTCTACGGGCCGAACCTGTACCTTGCCAACCCGTCCGCCTGCTGCCGGATGCGCAAGGTCGAGCCGCTCGCGGTGTCGCTGTCGCCGTACGTGGGCTGGGTGACCGGCCTGCGCCGCGCTGACGGTCCGACCCGCGCAAACGCCCCGGCACTGTCGCTCGACGCCACCGGCCGGTTGAAGATCTCCCCGCTGGTGACGTGGTCGCTGGAAGAAACGGACGACTACATCGAGCGCAACGACCTGATCGTTCACCCGTTGACTACGCAGGGCTACCCCTCGATCGGATGCGCGACGTGCACCCTGCCTGTCGCCGAGGGAGAAGACCCGCGCGCGGGACGGTGGGCGTTTTCCGCGAAGACCGAGTGCGGGTTGCACGAGTAAACCGGCACACATTCCGGCCCACGTTCCGGCGAATAGAACTACCAATTAAAGGACGACACAGTGACTGAAGTATCCATCGCGGCCAGCACGGCCCAGGCGCTCTCACCGCACTTAAAGGACTTAGAGGACGAGTCCATCCACATCCTGCGGGAGGTGGCGGGGCAGTTCGACAAGATCGGCCTGCTGTTTTCCGGCGGCAAGGACTCCTGCGTTGTGCTTGAGCTCGCGCGACGCGCCTTCGCGCCGGCAGCGATGCCGCTAGAGCTGCTCCACGTTGACACGGGGCACAACTTCCCGGAGGTCATCGAGTTCCGTGACCGCGTCGTGGAGAAGTACGGGGTGCGCCTGCGCGTCGCCGCGGTGCAGGACTGGATCGACCGTGGTGACCTGGTCGAGCGCCCCGATGGAACCCGCAACCCGCTGCAGACGGTTCCGCTGGTGGAGACCATCGCCGAGGTCGGTTACGACGCCGTTCTCGGCGGTGCCCGCCGCGACGAGGAGCGGGCCCGTGCAAAGGAGCGCGTGTTTTCCGTGCGCGATTCCTTCGGTGGCTGGGACCCGCGCCGCCAGCGCCCCGAGCTGTGGGACCTTTATAACGGTGCGAAGCTGCCCGGTGAAAACATTCGCGTGTTCCCCATCTCCAACTGGACTGAGGCGGATATCTGGGAGTACATCGGTGCGCGCGCCATCGAACTTCCGGACATTTATTTCGCGCACGAGCGCGAGGTGTTTAACCGCGACGGCATGTGGTTGACCGCCGGCGACTGGGGTGGGCCCCGCGACGGCGAGCAGCTGGAGGTCCGCCAGGTGCGCTACCGCACCGTGGGTGATATGTCCTGCACCGGTGCTGTCGATTCCGATGCGACCACGATCGACGCGGTGCTCGCCGAGATCGCCAACTCCACCCTGACCGAGCGCGGCGCGACCCGCGCGGACGATCGCCTCAGCGAATCCTCGATGGAGGACCGCAAGAAGGAGGGCTACTTCTGATGTCAGCCACCACTATCCTCGCCGAGCGCCAGACGCTGCGGCTGTGCACCGCCGGCTCCGTCGATGACGGCAAGTCCACTTTCGTGGGCCGCCTGCTCCACGACACCAAGTCGGTGCTCGCTGACCAGCTCGCCAGCGTCGAGCGCACCTCGGCCGATCGCGGCTTCGAGGGCCTTGATCTGAGCTTGCTTGTCGACGGCCTCCGGGCCGAGCGCGAGCAAGGCATCACCATCGACGTCGCCTACCGCTACTTCGCCACCGACAAACGCACCTTTATCCTCGCCGACACCCCGGGGCACGTGCAGTACACGCGCAACACCGTCACCGGTGTGTCCACCTCCCAGGTCGTGGTCCTGCTCGTCGACGCCCGCCACGGCGTCGTGGAACAAACGGTGCGCCACCTCAACGTCGCGGCCCTGCTCGGGGTCGCCACCGTGATCTTGGCGGTAAACAAGATCGATTTGGTCGACTATTCCGAGGACACGTTCACCTCGATCCGCGCGGAATTTGAGCGCAAGGCCGCTGAGCTGGGTATCACGGATTCCCACGTTGTGCCGATCTCCGCGCTCAAGGGCGACAACGTCGCCGAGCGCTCTACGAACACCCCCTGGTATTCCGGCCCGACCGTGCTCGAGCTGCTTGAGGAGATCCCGGTGAACTCCGGGCGCGCCCTCGACCTCGATTTCCGGTTCCCCATCCAGTACGTGCTGCGCGAGCACGCCTCGGACTACCGCGCCTACGCCGGGCGCGTCGCCGCCGGCACGATCCGCGTCGGCGACACCGTGTCTGCGGGCGGGCGCACCACGACCGTCACCCACATCGACACCGCCGACGGTGGGCGCGATGAGGCAGTAGCGGGCGAATCGATCGCGCTGCGCCTTGCTGATGAGATTGACCTTGTCCGTGGCGACCTCATCGCCGCGGGCGTAGCTCCCGAGCCGGTTCGCGAGTTCGCAGCGACCGTGGTCGGACTGACAGAGAAAGAACTCTCCGCCGGCCGTCCCGTCAAGCTGCGCATCGGCACGGCGCTGGTCCGCGCCCGCATCGCCACCGTCGACCGTTTGGTGGATATTGACTCGCCGAACGGTGACGTTGACAGCCCCGAGTCTTTCGGGCTCAACGACATCGCCCACGTGACAATCCAGACCGCCCAGGACGTCGTGGCGGAGGACTACGCCGCCCGCGGCGCCGTGGGCAGCTTCCTGCTCATCGACCAGGTCTCCGGCAACACGCTGGCGGCAGGTCTCGTCGGAACCCGCCTGCGCTAGCACCCACCGAAATCAAGGAAGGCAATCATGACCGCGTTGATCACCCTGTCACACGGCTCCCGCCATGCTGACGCACAGCGCGGTATCGAGAGCCTCACCGCCGCGGCGGCCCGCCTGGCCGGGGTGCAGGGCTTTTGCGCCCACCTCGACTTCACCGCGCCCGACCTGACCCAGGCTGTCGCGGACGCGCGCGGGGCGGGCCACACGCGGGCCGTGGTTGTGCCGTTGTTGTTCACGCGTGCCTTCCACGCCACCCACGACGTCCCCGCCGCGCTTGCCAGCGCCTCCGGAAACGGTGTCGAGCTCACCCTCGCTGACGGACTCGGCCAGGGTGGGGACATCGCCCGGGTGCTCGCCGCCCGTTTGCGCGCCGACGGCCCCGGCTGCGACCAGGCGATCCTCTATCCCGTCGGCACCTCCCATGCGGCGGCCGCGCACGCAACCCGCGAGCTGGGCCAGCACGTTGCTGAGCTGACCGGGGTACCGGTCACGGTTGTGCCTGCCACTGGCCGCGGACCACTTATCGGCACCAGCGGCATCACTGAGGTGGCGCGAATGTGTTGTCGGACGCACCTGCTTCCGCTGTTCGTCACCACCGGCTTGCTCCTCGAGCGGGCCCTAGCCGCCCTCCCAGAGGGCTGTACCACCTCAGCACCACTGGAAACAGACCTCGCGGCAATCGTCGCCGCACGTTTCCGCTCAGCCGCATTAATAAAGGAGACCGATCCATGCTTCGCATGAACACACTAATTCTCATCGCGCTCGCGGGCCTTGCCGCGCAGCTTGTCGACGGCGGCCTAGGCATGGGCTTCGGCGTCACATCTACCACCATTCTGGTTATGCTCGCCGGTCTCGGACCGGCCCAAGCCTCGGCCGTGGTCCACACCGCGGAGCTCGGCACGACGCTAGCTTCCGGCCTATCCCACTGGCGCTTCGGCAACGTGGACTGGAAGGTCGTCGCCACCATCGGCGTACCCGGTGCCGTGGGTGCCTTTGCCGGCGCGACCGTTTTGAGCAACCTGTCCACCGCGTGGGCCAAGCCGATCATGGCGACCATCCTCGCCGTCATTGGCCTTAACCTCATGTTCCGCTTCTCCCGCGGTCTGACACGCCGCAAGAACGTGAATCGGCCCCACTCCCGCGGATTCCTCGGCGGGTTGGGTCTTTTCGGCGGCTTCGTTGACGCGACCGGCGGCGGCGGATGGGGCCCCGTGACCACCTCGACCCTGCTGTCCGCGGGCCGTTCTGAGCCGCGCCGCGTCGTCGGCACCGTCAACACCGCGGAGTTCCTCGTCACAGCCGCTGCCACCCTCGGCTTCGTTATCGGCATGTGGACCGACCTCGTGGAGAACGTCGCGGCCGTGACGGCGCTGCTAATCGGTGGCGTGATCGCCGCGCCGATCGGCGCGTGGTTGGTCTCGCGGCTCAACCCGATCCTGCTCGGCAGCTTCGTCGGAACGCTCATCGCCGTGCTCAACCTGCCCACCGTGCTCAAGGAGATCGGCATCACCGACCACCTGGTCTGGGTGCGCCTCGCCATCATCCTCCTCGGCATCGTCCTCGCGGTACGCGGCATGCAGACTGCCCGGGCGAACTCCCACGCCGCCTCGCAGAAGGAAGGCCACACCCCGGAGGGGACGGACGCTTCCGCTCTCGCCCAGCCCGCGCGGTAGAACCCGGCTGCCTGGGTGAGCGCTTCGGGTGAGGGGAGGCGTCGACAAGCGTTGAGCCCTCACACCGTGAGGCACTTGGGCACGGCCTGGCAATGACGTGTGGTTTGCCCGGGGAAAAGCTGGGTTCGTGCAACAACGGGCTTCGTGCAACAATGTCTCGCAACTGCACAGATCGCCCGAAGGGATAGACCATGAGCACGACGCGCACGACTGCCGAGGACACCGGCAGAAAAGAGCCGAAGCCCAACGGCTTCGGCGACCGGGTCCTCACCGGCATCGAAACCCTGGGCAACAAATTGCCCGAGCCGTTCACCCTCTTCCTCATCCTGTTCCTGCTTACCGGCGTGACCTCGACGGTCATGGCGATGCAGGGCATCCAGGTGGCGGTTCCGGGATCCGATGAGGACCTCACCATCCGCGGTCTGTTCACCGGCGAGGGCCTGACCTGGCTGACCACCTCTATGGGCCAGAACTACATCGGCTTCCCGCCGCTGGTCACCGTCCTGCCGATCCTGCTGGCCACCGGTGTTGCCGAGCGGACCGGCATGCTCTCGGCGCTGATCCGTAAGCTTTTTGGCTCCGCCAAGAAGTGGATTCTGCCGTACGCCGTCGGTGTCGTCGGTGTGACGGCCTCGATCATGGCGGACGCCGCGTTCGTCGTCGTCCCGCCCTTGGCCGCGATGGTGTTCAAGGCAGCGGGCCGTCACCCCGTCGCTGGCCTGCTGGGCGGTTTCGCGGCCGTGGGTGCGGGGTATTCCACCGCGTTGTTCCCCACCAGCCTCGACGCCTTGTTCGCGGGAATCACCAACGCGGTGATGGAAACCCTGCCGGGCCTGGCCACCACCGAGGTCAACCCGGTGTCCAACTACTACTTCAACGTCGCCTCCGCGATCGTGCTTGGCTTACTCGCCGGCTTCATCACCGACCGGGTTCTCGAGCCCCGCATGGTCCGCCAGAATGTCCCCACCGAGGAGTCACTCGAGGGGGAGGACGCCGCCGCGCGCGGTGATCGCGACGCCGAGGGTAACGAGCTGTCGCCGACGCTGACCAAGCAGGAGAACCGCGGCCTGGTTATGTCCCTGGTGGCGGGACTCATTTTGTCGGTGGTCTTCCTCTGGGCCTTCCTCATCCCGGATTCACCGTGGCGCAACGAGGAGGGGGCCTTCCTGCCGCAGTCCCCGTTGTTGCAGTCCATCGTGTTTATCGTCTTCGCCTACTTCATGGTGCTCGGTATCGCCTACGGCGTGTACGTGGGCACCGTGAAGAAGGTCGCTGACGTCGTCGAGATGATGGGCCAGGCCATCAAGGACATGCTCAGCTTCCTCGTCCTCGCGTTCATTCTCGGCCAGTTTGTTGCGCTGTTTGCGTGGACGGGAATCGGCACCTACACCGCGGTCAAGGGCGCGGCGTTCCTCGAATCGGTTGGGCTTACCGGCTTCGGCGCGATCCTCGCTTTCATCGTCCTGGCGTCGCTGCTCAACCTGCTGATTATTTCCGGTTCCGCGATGTGGACGCTCATGGCGGCGGTCTTCGTCCCCATGTTCGCCCTCATCGGCTTCGAACCGGCCTTCACTCAGGCGGCCTTCCGCGTCGGTGACTCCGCCACCCAGGTGATTACGCCGCTCAACCCGTACATGATTGTCATTCTCGGACTGCTGCGTCGCTACGAGCCGCAAGCCGGTCTGGGAACCCTGATGTCGCGTCTAGTGCCGTTCGTTATTCCGTTCTGGCTGGCGTGGGCTGGCCTGCTGGCAATCTGGTACTTCGCGGATCTGCCGCTGGGTCCGGGCGCAGTAATCTTCCTGCAGCAGTAAATCCCGTTGGGTAGCGTGGGTGGGCATGGATGACCGGACCCGCCCCTCGACCGCTTTTCTCGATTACGCTACGGCCGGCATCTCCGAGCGGATGGCTCAGGTCACCGCGCCCGACGTGCTTTTCGACGCCTACCCGGCCCAACGCGACGGATGGGCCGCGGCGTCTATGGCCGCTGAGGCGCTCGAGCCTGCGCTGACTGACCTGCTCACCGATCTCCATGCCCACCCGGAGCTCGCCTTCGAGGAGCACCGTTCCCAGGCGGTGCTGGCAGAGCTGCTGGAGTCGCGGGGCTTCGCGGTAGAGCGCGGCGTCCATGAGGTAGAGACTTCGCTGCGCACGAGCTACACCACTGCGGGGTTCAACGCCGCCCAGCATCGCACTGTTGCGGTGCTGGCTGAGTACGATGCTCTGCCAGGGATCGGGCACGCCTGCGGGCACAACATCATCGCAGCGGCCGGCGTCGGGGCATTCCTTGCAGCAGTATCCGCGCTGAAAGATTCGGGCATCGAGGGTCGCCTCGTCCTGCTGGGTACGCCAGCGGAGGAGGGCCACTCCGGTAAGGAGTACATGATCCGGGGCGGGATGCTCGACGGCATCGATATGGCGATCATGGTCCACCCCTTCGGCTACGACATTGCCAGCCATGCCTGGCTGGGGCGTCGAACCCTCACGGCCACGTTCCACGGTGTCGCGGCGCACGCCAGTTCGCAACCGTTTATGGGGCGCAACGCCCTCGACGCGGCGTCGCTGGCCTATCAGGCTATGGGGCTGCTCCGCCAACAGATGCCGCCGAGCGACCGGTTGCACGCAGTGATCACCGACGGTGGGCACCGGCCATCGGTCATTCCGGAAACCGCCACGATGAGCATCTATGTTCGCTCCCTGCTCACCGATTCTTTGGTGGATCTGTCCTCGCGTGTCGACGACATCCTGGACGGTGCCGCACTTATGACCGGTTGTACCGTCGAGCGAACATGGGACGTTCACCCTGCGTCGCTGCCGATTCGCAATAACCAGGCGCTGGCGAGGCGGTGGACAGATACGCAGGCCCTTCGCGGTCGGGTTGCTGTCCCGGCCGGGGTGGTCCCGGATTCGCTTGCGGCCTCGACCGACTTCGGTAACGTCTCGCAGCTCGTCCCGGCCATCCACCCGATGGTTAAGGTTTCACCTTCCGACGTCGCGCTTCACACCGCGGCCTTCGCCGAGTGGGCCGCGGGCCCGGAAGCGACCCGCGCGGCCGTGGACTCGGCGGCCGGGTTGGCTCAGGTTGCGCTCGACATACTTGCCGACGATGACCTTGCCCGCGCAGCCCGCGAGGAGTTTGCTGCGGCAGGCGGGACGTTCAGCGTCGAAGAAGAGCTGGGGTAGAGAACGCGGCTTGCGGCGGCCCGCTACGCTCGGGACCTATGAGTTTGCTTATCGTCGCCGCAATGAAGGAAGAGGCCGCGGAAATCTCCCGCCTCACGGATCACGAGGTCCTCATCACCGGTATCGGCACCGTGCCCGCCACCATCGCGCTAACGAAGCGCCTTGCGCAGGGGCCACTGCCGGAGCGCGTGGTCAACGTCGGTACCGCGGGTGCGCTTGCCGACGTCGCCCCGGGCGTCTACGAGATCACCGCCGCCGTCAAGCACGATCACAAGGTGCTGCGTGTCGGCGGCCTGACCGACTTTGTCTACCCGCGGGTGTTCGAGTTCGAGACCGTTACCGACCTGCCCACGGCGCGTCTGGCCACGGGCGACACCTTTGTCAACACCACCGAGCTGCGCACCGAGCTTGCCCGTGAAAGCGAGCTCGTGGACATGGAAGGCTACTGCCTTGCCGCCGTGTGCAGCGAGTTCGGCGTGCCGCTAACGCTGCTCAAGCAGGTCTCAGACAACGCGGACGAGACCTCGAACGTCTCGTGGCCGGAGTCGTTGGCTGCAGCGGCCGTGCAGCTCAACGAAGCAGTCGCGGCGCTCTAGCCCCGAGGGATGTCGGGAGTTATTTTGCAAACTCCTCGACGATCGCCGCGTTGAACGCCGGCAGATCGTCCGGGGTGCGCGAGGAGACGAAGCCGTTGTCGACGACGACTTCCTCGTCCACCCACGCCGCACCGGCGTTGACCAAGTCGGTCTTAATCGACTTGTAGGACGTCAGCTTGACGCCCTTGATCACGTCGGCGTCGGTGAGAATCCAGCCGCCGTGGCAGATAACGCCGACCGGCTTGCCTGCGGCCCGGAGCTCCTTGACCAGGGAGACGGCGTCCTCGTCGGTACGGATGGCATCGGAATTGCCGGTGCCGCCGGGCAGGATGAGGGCGTCGAAATCATCAGCCTGCGCATCCGCAGTGGTCAGGTCAACGGAGACAGTCGTACCGTTCTTGCCCTTGATCTCGCCGGACTCGGTGGAGATGACCTGAGCCGTTGCCCCCGCAGCTTCCACGGCTTCCTTAGGGGAGGTCAGCTCGGAGTCTTCGAAACCATTAGTGGAGAGAATCGCGATCTTTTTGCCGTTGAGGTCGGACATGGGAGGTTTCCTTTCGTCGTAAAGCTCGTACGCACCCCACGATAGGAAAAAGTGCGGCGGCCTGCATGGAAGCTGCAGGCCGCCGCACTTTGGTGCGCGGGATTCTAGGCGTCGTCCTTATCGAGCTCGTGTTGGCGCTTGCGGTCGCTGTGCTCGTCGCCGTTGGGATCGATTGCGCGCGTCTTACCAGGGATCTCCGAATCGTAGGTCTTCTTCGGGGCTTCGAACGGGCGCGGGATGCGCGTCGAACCGAGAGACTGCTTGAGCTTTGCGCCCGTTGGCAGCACTGTGCGACGTGACATGTCGCGTAGGTGGTTACGCACCGCGAGGAACGCCTCGCGCGAGTCCATAGTCTGGCTTTGTTGCGTGGCTATCTTGATGTCGTCCGCGGTAATCTCGCCCGCCCTGAGTGCTGTCATTTCAGCCCAGTAGCCGAAGAATACGGCGATGACTGCGGCAATCGGCACCGCCAGGAACGCGCCCACAATGCCGAAGAGGGTACCGCCGACGGTGACGGACAACAGCACGATTGCCGCGTGCAGACCCATTGCCTGGGACTGGAGGATCGGCTGCAAAATATTGCCCTCGAGCTGCTGGACTGCGACGACGAGCAGGAGAACGAACAACGCGTTCATTGGTCCGTTGGAGACCAATGCGACGATGACGGAGAGAACACCTGCGGTGAACGCACCAATAATCGGGATGAATCCACCGAAGAAGGTCAGCACCGCGAGCACGGGCCACAACGGGACGCCCAAAAGCAAAAGACCGATACCGATCAGGACTGCGTCAACGGCGGAGACAATCGCCTGGGTGCGGATGAACCCGGCCAGAGTGTTCCAGGAACGCATGAGAGCTTCGGTGAGGTGCCAGCCGGACTTTACGCCGACGTATTTGCGCATCCACGGCAGGAAGCGGTCGCCGTCTTTCAGGAAGAAGAAGGTGAGGATCAGCGTCAGGACCAAGGTGGTGCCCACGGAGGCCACCATGCCCAGCCCAGACATGACGCCGGAGGCGATGTTGGAGGCCTGCCCACGCACGAAGTCGGTTGCCTGTTGCACCAGCTCCTGGACGCGGGCGCTGTCGATAACACCGATGTCGAAACGCTGCTCGGCCCAGGTGGCGAGGGTGATGATGCCCGTCTGTGCCTGGGCGATGAGCTGCCCACCCTGGTCGCGCACCATCGGGGCCATGAGAGCGAACAGGGCGCCGATGATGCCGAAGAAGGTCAGCAGGACAACCGATACCGCCAAAGCAGCGGGCGCTTTGATCCGGTTGCGCAGGAAACGCACCGGCGGCCACAGGACGGTTGCGACAACAAGCGCCAGAAGGGCGGGGAGGATGCCCACCCAGAGGTACTTAAGTAAGTAGAGCAACAGCGCCGTTGCGGCGACGATGATGATAAATCGAAGACCCCATGCAGCGGCCGTGCGACCGTCGGAGGCAATGATGTCTCCTCGGTCGATGGGCTTGGACGATATTTCCTGCGCGGCGTCTGCCGGGGTGGGAAACGTCTCTGGCGTGTTAGCGGCCGTGTCGAAGGCGCCGATGAAATCCTGGTTCGACCCGCTGGATCGAGGGGCGTTGCTGTCTGAATTGGTCACGTGTTGCGATTGTGCCAGATGGGGTGGGTAGACGTTAGAACGTACGGGGTGCGCATACCGCCATGGGTGCCCGTCACCCGTGGCGGTGACCGCGGACCGGCCCGTATTCAATCTTGTCCGTGTGTGAAGGTGGCAGTGTCCCGTAGGTGGCAGGGCATCAAATGGTCAACTGTCGTTTTCGGGTGGGTTTCGGAGGACGATCGGGGCACTCAAGAGGTGGGGCAAAAGATTTCTGTGAGGGTCGGGAACAAGTTTGGGACCAATGCCGTTGTAAAGGTTGAGCGTGAACGACTCAAGGGTCCGATCTACTCCAGTGGTAGGGTGGCAGAAGTTGAGTCGCTTGCATTCAACTTGAATGAAACCGAACTTAAAGGAGTTTTTCACATGGCACGTGCAGTTGGTATCGACCTCGGTACGACGAACTCGGTTGTCTCCGTCCTCGAAGGTGGAGAGCCGGTCGTTATCGCCAACTCCGAGGGCTCCCGCACCACCCCGTCCGTCGTGGCTTTTGCCAAGAACGGCGAGGTCCTGGTCGGCCAGTCGGCAAAGAACCAGGCTGTCACCAACGTCGACCGCACGATCCGCTCCGTCAAGCGCCACATGGGCGAGGACTGGACCGTCGAGATCGACGACAAGAAGTACACCCCGCAGGAGATTTCCGCGCGCACCCTCATGAAGCTGAAGCGCGACGCTGAGGCATACCTCGGCGAAGAGGTATCCGACGCCGTTATTACCGTCCCCGCCTACTTCGAGGACGCGCAGCGCCAGGCCACCAAGGAAGCAGGCCAGATCGCCGGCCTCAACGTTTTGCGCATCGTCAACGAGCCGACCGCGGCCGCACTGGCGTACGGCCTGGAGAAGGCTGACGCGGAGCAGACCATCCTGGTCTTCGACCTCGGTGGCGGCACCTTCGACGTCTCCCTGCTTGAGATCGGCGACGGTGTTGTCGAGGTTCTCGCCACCGCCGGCGACAACGAGCTCGGCGGCGACGACTGGGACCAGCGCATCGTCGACTGGCTCGCTGAAAAGTTCAAGTCCCAGAACGGCATTGACCTGACCAAGGACAAGATGGCCCTGCAGCGTCTGCGCGAAGCCGCCGAGAAGGCCAAGATCGAACTGTCGTCCGCGCAGCAGGCCTCCATCAACCTGCCCTACATCACGGTCGACGCTGAGAAGAACCCGCTGTTCCTCGACGAGACCCTGACCCGCACCGAGTTCCAGCGCATCACCTCTGACCTGCTGGACCGCACCAAGAACCCGTTCAACCAGGTGATCAAGGACGCTGGCATGTCCGTCGGCGACATTGACCAGGTTGTGCTGGTCGGTGGTTCCACCCGTATGCCGGCCGTGACCGACATGGTCAAGGAGCTCACCGGCGGCAAGGAACCGAACAAGGGCGTCAACCCGGACGAGGTCGTCGCACTCGGCGCCGCACTCCAGGCCGGTGTTCTGCGCGGCGACGTCAAGGACGTGCTGCTTCTCGACGTCACCCCGCTGTCCCTCGGCATCGAGACCAAGGGCGGCGTGATGACCAAGCTCATCGAGCGCAACACGACCATCCCGACGAAGCGTTCCGAGACCTTCACCACGGCAGAGGACAACCAGCCGTCCGTGCAGATCCAGGTCTTCCAGGGCGAGCGCGAGATGGCGTCCGCCAACAAGCTGCTCGGCTCCTTCGAGCTGGCCGGCATCGCTCCGGCTCCGCGCGGCGTGCCGCAGATCGAGGTCACCTTCGACATCGACGCCAACGGCATCGTGTCCGTCTCCGCGAAGGACAAGGCCACCGGCAAGGAGAACACGATCAAGATCCAGGAAGGCTCCGGCCTCTCCCAGGAGGAGATCGACCGCATGGTCAAGGACGCCGAGCAGCACGCCGACGAGGACCGCAAGCGTCGCGAGGAGCAGGAGACCCGCAACAACGCGGAGTCGATGGCATACCAGACCCGCAAGTTCATGGACGAGAACTCCGACAAGCTCAACGAGGACCTCAAGGCCCGCGTGACCGAGGCTGCGGACAACGTCGACGAGGCGCTCAAGGGCGACGACCTGGACGCGATCAAGGCTGCCGTCGAGAAGCTGACCACTGAGTCTCAGGAGCTGGGCAAGGCCCTCTACGAGGCTGAGGCCAACGCTGGCGCAACCCAGGCGGACGCTCCGGCTGATGACAACGTCGTCGACGCCGAGGTTGTCGAGGACGACAACGACTCCAAGTAGTCGCTGACGTCGCTTACCGGGACCCCACTACCGATTAAGGAACCATCTCATGACGAACGGCAACCCCCAGATGCCCAACGACCCGGGCGCTCCGGAGAACACCGACCCCGAGTACGTCTCCCCGGACCAGGCGGAATCGCTGGCCGACGAGGCAGCGGAGGCGGAGGCTCTCGAGGCTGACGAGGACCCCCTCTCAGCCGATCTCGACCAGGAGCTCGACAGGGAGCTCGCCGACGTGGAGCGCGAACTGTCCGAGCAGGTCAATCCGGACGCCGATGGTGACGGCACTGTCTCCGACACGGAGCTCCAGCTCGCCGAGCGGACCGAGGACCTGCAGCGTCTTAGCGCGGAGTACGCCAACTACCGTCGGCGCACCGAGCGTGAGCGCGGGCAGATCGCGGAGCAGGCGAAGGCGAGCGTTCTGGCCAACCTCATCCCGCTTCTCGACGACATCGACCTCGCCGAGCAGCATGGGGATCTTTACGAGGGGCCGCTCAAGGCGTTCGCGGAAAAATTCCGCTCCCTGCTCGACAGTCAGAAGGTCACCGCCTTCGGCGCCGAGGGCGACGAGTTCGACCCGGAGATCCACGAGGCGGTCCAGGACCTGTCCTCGGGTGACACCAAGGCCATCGGCACCGTCCTGCGCAAGGGATACCGCGTTGGCGACCGTCTGGTGCGCAACGCGATGGTGATCATCGCTGACGCCGCCGATGGTGCTGCCAGCACTGGCGAAGGCACTTCGGCGGACAGCTAGCCCGCCAGCCCGCGCCATGGCGATCGCGCCGGGGAAAGGTCACGCCAGTGCAATCGGCGAGACCCCACCCCGGCGTTTTTCACTCTTTAGCAAAAACGCATAAATAAAACTCTTAGAAACAACAACCCAAATACTCCCGTGAAAGGAGGGGTAAACGATGGCTATGCAGCAGGAATGGGCCAACAAGGATTATTACGGCGACCTCGGAGTCTCCTCGAGCGCCTCGGCGGCCGATATCAAGAAGGCGTACCGCCGACTCGCGCGCGAGAACCATCCGGATTCGCACCCTGGTGACAAGGCGGCGGAGGAGAAGTTCAAGCGCGTCGCTGAGGCGTACGACGTCGTCGGTGACGAGACCAAGCGCAAGGAATACGACGAACTTAAGGCCATGATCAGCTCCGGAGGCTTCGGCCGTTTCGGAGGGGCAGGGGGATCCGGCTTTCGGGGCGGGTTTCGCACGACGGGCTCGCCGGACGCCGAGTTCGACCTCGGCGACCTCTTCGGAGGAGCAGCTGGTGGACAAGCTGCAGACAGCGGCTTTGGTGATATCTTCGGTAGCTTCTTTAACCGCGGCGGCGGTTTTGGCCGGAACGCTCGGCCGTCGCGGGGGGCCGACGTCGAGACGGAAATAACCCTCGAGTTCGCTGAGGCGGCGAAGGGGACCACCATCCCCGTCGAGCTCACCGGCGATGCTCCGTGCGCGACCTGCCACGGTTCCGGGTCCGCATCCGGGAAGACGTCGACGTGCGGCCTGTGCTCGGGCAGCGGCTACATCCGCGAGAATTCCGGCGGCTTCGGCATGGCGCGGCCGTGCACGAAGTGCGGCGGGACCGGCACCATAATCGAGGATCCGTGCACGACTTGTTCTGGAACGGGAACGGTGCGTCGCACTCGGTCGATCACTGTCCGCATTCCGGCGGGCGTGGTCGACGGGCAGAAGGTCCGGCTCGCCGGTCAAGGCGAAGCGGGTCCGAATGGTACCCCGTCCGGCGATCTCTTTGTCACGGTCCACGTGAAACCGGATCCGGTGTTCACTCGCTCCGGTGATGACCTGGAAGTCACGGTGCCTGTGTCCTTCAGTGAGCTTGCTTTGGGAGGCACGGTTGCGGTGCCGACGCTGGACAACCCGGTCAAAGTCAAGGTGCCGGCGGGCACTCCCAACGGGCGGACGCTGCGTGTCAAGGGTCGCGGCGTGCCCAAGCGAAGCGGGACGGCGGGCGATCTTCTCGTTACCGTCCAAGTTAAGGTGCCGAAGGACCTCGACGCTGCGGCGACCAGCGCGTTGCGTGCGTACGCTCAAGCAGAAAAAGACTCCGGCTTTGATCCGCGAGCCGGGTGGGCCGGTGCTAAGTAGGAGGTGACCAATGATGGCAGCTGACAATTATCAGGGCCACTACGTTATTTCCGTTGCCGCAGAGTTGACGGGGATGCACGCCCAGACCCTGCGCACCTACGACAGGATGGGTCTGGTCTCGCCCGCCCGCACTCCGGGTGGTGGCCGCCGTTACTCGGGCCGGGACATCAAAATGCTGCAGCACATTCAACGCCTCTCCCAAGAGGAGGGCGTCAACCTTGCTGGCATCAAAACGATTATGGAGCTGACGAGCCAGATTGAGGATCTGGAGCGCGAGCTCAAGGAGCTACGCGAGCACAATGAGCAGCTGCGCCAGCGCCTGCGGGCGAAGCCGCGCAGCGGTGGAGAGCTCGTCCACGTCCCGCGCTCAACAGCGGTGGTGGCGTGGGAGCCGTCTGTCCGGCGGCGCCTGAACCGCTAGGCGGTTAACACACCTGCTCCAACGACGAAGCCGCCGTCCCCGGGAGGGGGCGGCGGCTTTGCTTATTCGCTGTGCTGACACGCTCAGCGTGTCAGCACGAGGCGATTAGCGGCGGACGCGGCGAACAACCTGCTGCTCGTCGCGGTTGAGCACGGAGCGGGCGCCAGCGGCACCGGCCAGAGCGGAGATGACCGCGCCGACGATCAGGCCGAGCAGGGTCCACCAGGAGCCCTCAGCAGCCTGCGGGGCGATCTCGTTGTAGGTGTCGCGCACCTGGTCAGCGGCCTCGTTGGCCATCTGGGACGCCTCCTGCTGGGCGTTGTTCACGTCCTGCTGGGTGACGTTGTTGCCAGCGGCCTGCGCGTCCTGGGAGGTCACGGTCGTGGCGTTACCTGCGGACTGGGCGACCGAGTCGAGGATGCTGCCCAGGCCACCGATGACGGAGGCGCCGAGCCAGCCGGCCAGGATCAGGGAAGCGATGAGCGAGGTTGCCCAGGTGGCGAAGCCGTGGAACAGGCCGGCGCGCACACCGAGTGCACCGGCAACGTAGCCGGCTGCGGCGAAGGCGATGGCCAGGGAGACGATGGCGAAGATGCCGGTGGCCACACCGGACGCACCCTGCAGGCCCATGGCTGCTGCGGCGACGCCGAGCAGGATCATGATGCCGAGGAAGGTGACAACACCAGCGAAGATGGCGCCCCAGGACACGTTGCCGTTGGAAACCTCGGTGGAGTCGGTGCCGATCCAGGCCTCCTGGCCGGTGGTGTCGTCAGACTCGGTGGTTACCACGTCGTGGCTGTAACCGACGGCCGGCGCGGTGCGGGTCGTGGTGCGGCGCACGGTGTCGAACTCCTGGGTGTTCTGAGCGGTGTTCGCAGCGTTGGCGTCCGCGCCAGCGTGGCGCGCGCGGTCGTTCGAGTTGGACGGGGTAGTCATAAACATGCCTTTCACGTTAAGGATTACGTTAACTACATAAAC
The DNA here is from genome assembly GCF_040946405.1 of Corynebacterium sp. LK2510. Lineage (NCBI taxonomy): Bacteria > Bacillati > Actinomycetota > Actinomycetes > Mycobacteriales > Corynebacteriaceae > Corynebacterium > Corynebacterium sp. LK2510. The sequence continues at coordinate 127,110 of NZ_JAYWLR010000003.1, forward strand.
GCTACCGACATATTTCAAGCTGGTGGATACCGTTTCGATAACGATCACCTAATGATTCCGTAATGTTCTTTATAATTTCCGTCCTGGACGGCAGGGTTTTGGCAGGTGAGGGGGCATCTCCCACCTGCCGCAGCGGATCTACTTAAAGGTGATCGAGGATGCCGCACCGATGTGGCGGAGATTGGCGCGTGCGAGCTCTGCCATCCTGCCCACCCCGCCGTCGAGCACGGTTTTCACCCCGGCGGTGGTGAAACCCTTCATCATGTCCCAGGTGATGTGCGGCGGAAGGGACAGTGCATCCGGGTCGGTGACGATGTCGACAAGGACGGGCCCGTCGAAGGCGAGCGCCTCGGTAAGAACGTGGCGCAGGTCGGCGGGATCCTCAATGCGGAACGATTTAATGCCCACTCCTTCGGCGATGCTGGCGAAGTTGACCTGCTCGTGATCGGTCTGGAAGTCGGGGAAGCCCTGGACCAGCATTTCGAGCTTGACCATTCCGAGCGAGGAGTTGTTGAAGACGATTGTCTTGATCGGCAGGTTGTGCAACTTCACCGTCAGCAATTCGCCCATGAGCATGCCGAGTCCACCGTCACCGGACCAGGAGATCACTTGGCGCTCGGGGAAGGCGGCCTGGATGCCGATGGCTTGGGGGAGCGCGTTGGCCATCGTGCCGTGCAGGAAGGACGCGGACTCGTCGCGCTTGCCGTTGGGAGTGAGGTAGCGCGAGGACCAGACGTTGCACATTCCGGTGTCGACGGAGAAGTACGCGTCTTCATCCGCCAGCTCGTCCAGGATCGACGCGGCGAGCTCCGGGTGAATGGGAGTGCGGGACTCGGGGGCTTCCTGGGTGTAGGTGTCCACGACGTCGTCGAGAAGCTCCGCGTGGCGGGTGAGCATCTCGTCGAGGAAGGAACGGTCCGTCTTCTCGTTGATGTGGGGCAAGATGTTGTCGATGACGCTGGCGACATCGCCCACCACGGGGTATTTCACCGGGGTGCGCCGGCCGATGTGGGTGCCGTCGATGTCGATCTGGCCGACGTTGTCCGAGGGCAGCCAGTCCGTGTACGGGAAGTCGGTGCCGACCATGAGGAACAAGTCGGCCTTTTGAGACGCTTCGAAGCAGGCGCCGTAACCCAGCAGGCCGGACATTCCGACGTCGAAAGGGTTGTCGTATTCGATGTACATCTTGCCGCGGAAGGAATGCCCGACCGGGGCCTTGATCTTGTCGGCGAGTGCGAACAGTTCCGTGCGGGCGTTGCGGGCGCCGTACCCGGCAAAGATGGTGACGGTGTCGGCCTCGTTGATGGCCGCAACGAGCCGGGCCGCCTCGCCCGGGTCGGGGAAGACACGCTTGCCGGAGCCGGTGGCGTAGGTCGAAGCGGTGGTGTGCGGTCCATCCGAAACCTCGGAGGCGAAGACGTCACCGGGGATGACCATGACGGACACGCCGTTGCCGGCGAGAGTGTTTTGCAGGGCGTTGTGCAGCACGCGCATGCCCTGGTCTGCGGAGTTGACCACCTCAAGGTAGGAGGAGCACTCCTGAAAGAGATACTCCGGGTGGGTTTCCTGAAAGAAGGAGGAACCGATCTCCATCGACGGGATGTGCGAGGCAATCGCGAGCAGCTTCGCGCCGTTGCGGTGCGCCTCGAAAAGGCCCTGAACGAAGTGGGTGTTGCCCGGTCCGCAGGAACCGCCGCACACGGCGAGCTCGTCGGCGGCGAGGGAGTCGGCACCGGCGGCGAAGGCCGCGGCTTCCTCGTTGCGGACGTGGACCCACTCGATGTTGTGGTTGCGGACTGCGTCGGAAAGCGGGTTGAGCGAGTCTCCCACGAGACCGTAGATGCGCTTGACACCAATTTCTACAAGGTGTTCGACCAACTGGTTAGCGAAGTTGAGGGTCATGTGCGTCACTCCTGGATTGTGGTGGCGGAGGGGTCCTTACCCATTCGTACCCGCTCGCTTACTCACGCGGCGGGGAGGAAAGCGCGCGCAGCAGGTCAGGGTCGTCGAAATAGGCTAGGTGCCCGCCCTCCACACCGGGGATGGGTGTCGCACCGAACGACGGGTGGGACGGGGACGTGCCATGCGCCCCTAACTCCCGGTAGCGCAGCGCGAGGATGGGATCGCGGTCCGAATCGACAACGAAGACCCGGGGGTCGCCGGCGCCGTAGAGCTTCATCTCACCGACAGAGCGCGCTGGGACTCCGGGGGAGCCGAGCAGCCAGACGTCGTCAGCAAAAAGGCCCGCTCCCGTGGCGGCGCGCGTGGCCACGACCGTGCCGTAGCTGTGCGCCACGACAGATTTCTGGGCGCTGGGGAAGCGGTCCTCCACAGCAAGCTGGAAGGCGGAGAGCTCCTCCCCGCCGGTGCGCGCAGCAACCGGGTCGATGCCTTCGGCGACATCCGCCGGCGGGATGTAGCCCTGCCACACCACGACGGCCGCTCCGGTGCTCTCTGCAATGGTGCTGGCCCGGGCGAGATCGCCGGGCAGTTTGCGCGGACGACCCGTAGAGACCCCGCCGACGAGCGTGATCACCCGGGTCGGGGCGTCGGTGTCTCCGACCATGACGGTCGCGCGTTGCGGTCCTGCCTCGAGGATGACGCCGCCGACCTCCTGCACCGCCTGGGCGGTTGATGCGGGAACGGTTGCAAGGTTGCGTGCGTGGATCTGCTCTAAAGACTCGTTCGGATGATGCACCAGTTTGTCGAACGTCTCGTCGACGGTGCCCAGTATCGCGGTGCGCACCGCTTGGGCAGCGGCGGAGTCGAGCAACCAGGACACCATGTTGAGCCACCGGATGAGGTAGATGCGCTGGGTATTCGCGGCGACATCGGCAAGCTCGTCGAGCTTTTGCTGCGCAGATCCCGCCGATGCGAGGATCTGCGCGATGTAGCGCAGCACGTGGGCGTGCGAGATGAAGTGGTAGGCGAACGTGTCGAGCCGGCTCAGACCGGCGTTAGCAGCTGGCCCCGCGAAACCTGCCGCCGCAATTGCCGCCGCGGCGTCGCGGGAGTCGCGCCCGCGCCCGGTGACCAGGTGCGCGGCGTGCTCGAGCGTGCGGGCGGCGTCGCGCAGCTCAGCCGGACGCAAGGCAGGGGTGTACGCCGCGTTCATTACCGTCACCCCGCGTGGTCCAGCAGTGTCGAAAGCTGCCCCGCCACGTCCGCGTCGACGCGGCAGACGGAATCAGCGAAGTCGGCCACAGACTCGGTGTGGCGGCGACACGAGGTGGAGGTGGCGTCGATAAACGGGAGTAGGTGCGCGTGAGCATCGGCTAGCGCATCCGCAAGCGCGCCGGGCGAGAGTGTGGCGTGGGGGAGCGGGTCCCAGGCGGGCAGGCTCGTGCGCGCGGCGTGTGCGGTGGCGTCGGTGAGGTGCAGATAAACCATGGACCCAGGGTCGGCACCACGTGCGCGCGGAACAAGGCCGCCGTGCCCGTCCTGTGGATAACCCGTGGCATCGCCGAGGTTTTCCACATATCCTGGCGCCCATGAAAATCGCTCTCGTGCAAGTGACCACCACCGGTGATAAAGAGCGCAACATCGAGATTGTCGCGCCCCGCATCCGGGAAGCGGCGCGCAACGGCGCGACGCTCATCGTGCTGCCCGAGGCGGCGATGCAAGCCTTCGACCAGGGCCGGCTCGACACGCAGGCGGAGGAGCTCGACGGGACGTTCGCCACGTCGATGCGGTCGCTGGCGCAAGAACTCGGCGTGACCATCGTGGCGGGCATGTTCCGCCCGGCGGACTCGAACGGGGAGAACAACCGCGTGTACAACACCGCCTTGGTCACCGGCCCGGACGTACACAAGGGTTACGACAAGATCCACACCTACGACGTGGCGGACTACAAGGAGTCCGAGACCGTCAAGCCGGGCTCGGAGATGATGACTTTCGTCCACGAAGGCGCGGTCGTCGGCGTGGCCATCTGCTTCGACATCCGCTACCCGGAGCAGTTCAAGGACCTTGCCCGCCTCGGCGCGGAGGTTATTGTCGTGCCCACGAGCTGGGCCGACGGTGAGGGCAAGCTGGAGCAGTGGCGCACGCTGACCGCCGCCCGCGCTCTCGACGCCGGCGTGTTTATCGTCGCAACCGACCAGGCCCGCCCGGGCGGAAAGGACAACGCCGGCACCCCCAGCGGGCCGACGGGCATTGGCCACTCCGTCGTCGTCGGGCCCACCGGGCAGCGCCTCGCCGAGGCGGGGTACGAGGAGGACATCCTCTACGCCGAGGTCGACCCCGCCGAGGTCGCGGAAGCCCGCAAGGCCATGCAGCTGCTCTAACCTGGAGCCCTTACCAGCGTTAGAGCCAGCGCTGCGGCGCGTCCGGCGAGATCACATGCACGGGTGACTGCGCCCCACCGCGCAGCGCCTCCGCCACCGGTTCCGCGTGTGCGGCAGGACCGCAGATGATGACCGTGCGGCCGTCGACAAGCTCGGGCGGCACGGTAGCGCCCAGGGGAGCGCGGTGGACGCGCAGCCACGGGTGGAGCTCCGCCACGGCAGAAAACGTGGCGACGTCGTAGTGGTCGCGCCGGGATGGTGCGTGCAGGAGCAGATCGATCTCGGGTCGTGCGGAATTCTCAGCACCATCAGCGCGCTCGAGAATGTCGAACACCAGCGCCTTCGCCACAGCGGCGCCTGTGCCGAGGGCGACGATGAGCACGCGCTCACCCGCGTGGACATCGAGCACTTCACCGCGCGCGGCGCCCACCGTGACGTAGGTGCCCACCACCGGATCGAGTTCGCCGTCGACGTGGAACTCCAGCTGCCCGAAGGGGTTCGCCGGTAGCGCGGGCGCGAGGTTGACCCAGGCGCCCTGCCTACCGGCGGGCAGGACAGGGACGTACTGGCCGGGACGGTAGCCCAGACCAATGCCGGCTTCGAGCCGCACCAGCTTGATCCGCCCGTCTGAGCCGCGCTCTTCCACATGCGCGATGCGCGCCGCGGTGGCCGGCGGGATTCCCGCCTGGTCTGCGGCGTCCGCTTCGTGCGCCATGATCGCCGCCGCCTGGTCGATGACGTCGGCGGCCTCGGGCGCGTCGAGGACGCGGTTGAGGACCTCGGCAAACGTCGCGTAAGCGCTGGAGGGGAACCCGAAGCGGCGCATGTCGAGCGCCGCGGCGCGCAGGCGGTGGATGATTGCGTCGGGCAACGGCACACCTGCGTCGGGGAGGGAAACGAGGAGGGTCCGGAGGGCGTCGAGAAGCGAAGGTGCAATCGTCGATGCGCCTGCGGGGAAGACCCCGCGCGCGTGCGGGAGGGTGCGCACCAGCTCAGCGAAGAATCTCGCGCGCAACTCCTCGCCCTCGGCGTCGAGGCGGGCGACCAAGGATGTGAGTGTTCCCATGGGGGCAAGAGTACTAACCACATTCAAGGCGGGGCCTCGATTAATGTCGGAGGGAGAATTACCGGCATGTGACAAAAGGATTCCCGATGGATTACACCCCCTATTCACTCCTGCTCGATATCGGGTGGATCTCGATCCTGCTCATTGTGGGCAACGCGCTGCGCAACCGGCTTAAAGTGCTCCAGGCGCTGCTGCTGCCCGCCCCGATCACTGCCGGGCTGATCGGCCTGATCCTGGGCCCCGAGGTCCTCGGCTGGATCGGGTGGTCCGACCAGGTGGGCACGTACACGACCCTGCTGATTGCGGTCGTCTTCGCCTCGATGGCGTACTCGATGGAGATGGGCGGGTCCGTCGCTTCGGGCGCGCGCAACATGTGGAGCTACTCCACCGCGATGTTCATGGGCCAGTGGGGCATCTTCATCCTGCTGGGCATCTACCTGTTTGCCCCGGTCTTCGGCACCGAGCCGTGGTTCGGCATGATGCTGCCCGTCGGCTTTGTCGGCGGCTTCGGCACCGCGGCTGCGGTGGGGTCCTCGCTGGAGGACATCGGCATCGCGGAGGCCTCCTCGCTCGGGTTTACAGCAGCGACAGTCGGCACGCTCGTGGCCATCGTCGGTGGCGTCATCGCGGCCAACATCGGCATCCGCAAGGGCAAAGCCACCCAGCTGCAGGGCGATCTTCCGGACGACCTGCGCACCGGCTACATCGAAGACGTGGACGAGCGCCCGTCGATCGGCAAGGCCACGACCAACCCCTCCTCGATTGAGCCACTCGCGCTGCACGGCGGTTTCATCCTCTTCACCGTGCTGGTCGCCTACCTGCTCAACAACCTGATCACCGACAAGTGGCCGAATGTGTCCATCCCGCTGTTCGCCATGGCTTTCGTCGTGGGCCTGATCGGGCGCATGCTGCTGCGCGTGACCAAGCGCCAGGAGTTCCTCGACCGCGACACCGTCACCACCATCTCGGGCGCGGCGACCGACTACATGATCGCCTTCGGTATCGCCTCGATCATCCCGGCGGCGCTGGCCGACTACTGGCAGGCCCTGGTGCTCATGTTCGTCCTGGGCACGATCTTCTGTGTCGCGTGGATGCTGTGGGCTGGTCCGTTGTTCTTCGGCGAGTACTGGCTCGAGCGCGGCATCTTCGGCTGGGGTTGGGCGACCGCGGCTGTGGCCACCGGTATCGCGCTGCTCAAGATGGTCGACCCGAAGCTGAAGTCCGGCACGCTCAACGAGTACGGCGTCGCCTACGTCGGTTTCGCGCCGTTCGAGATCGGCATGACCATCCTCGCGCCGATTGCGGTCATCGCTGGCTTTACGACGGGCTTCGGGTGGGCGTCCTTCGGCATCGCAGTTGCCGTGCTCATCATGGCGTTCGTGCTCAAGTGGGTGCCCGCGAAGAAACACGGTACGGGGGCCAAGCCGGACTCCGAGAAGGCGTCGTCCGGCGCTGAGGCGAAGGCTGAGGCATAAGCGACGGGTTAGCGTCGAAGAGGAGTAAATCTTGATAGGAGGCCGCTAAACCCTGGTGGTGCGCGGCCTTCATCCGGCCTCTATCGGGTTGGGAGAAAAAGTTGAAGCTGAGTGGAACAGACTCAACTTCTGGGGCGTTACACCTGACGTAACGAAAAATAATCGGCAAGAAAGGACGGATGCACCGCAATGGCATCGTTCAACCCCACCACGAAAACGCAGGAGGCAATCCAGCAGGCTCTGCAGCGTGCCTCTGCGGCGGGCAACCCGGACATCCGTCCGGCGCACCTGCTTGAAGCAATCCTGAACCAGGAAGACGGCATCGCCGCGCCAGTGCTTAAGGCGACCGGCGTTGACCCCGCAACTGTGGCCGCGGAGGCCGGCGAGATCGTCGACGGTTACCCGAAGGCGCAGGGCCAGAACATGGCCAACCCCACTTTTAACCGCGACGCGCTCAACGCGATCAACACGGCCCAGGAGCTCGCCAGCGAGCTGGGCGACGAGTACGTCTCCACCGAGGTGCTCCTCGCCGCCATCGCGCGCGGCTCAGATGAGACCGCTGAGCTTCTGAAGAAGCGCGGCGCGACTTACGACGTGCTCAAGGGGGCGTTCCCCTCGGTACGCGGCAACAAGAAGGTCACCTCGCAGGACCCCGAGGGCCAGTTCCAGGCGCTGGAGAAGTACTCCACGGACCTGACCGCACGTGCCCGCGAGGGCAAGATCGACCCGGTGATCGGCCGCGACTCGGAGATCCGCCGCGTGGTCCAGGTGCTGAGCCGCCGCACGAAGAACAACCCGGTGCTCATCGGTGAGCCCGGCGTGGGCAAGACCGCGATCGTCGAAGGCCTGGCCCGCCGCATCGTCGCCGGTGACGTCCCGGAGTCGCTCAAGGGCAAGACGCTTATTTCCCTCGACCTCGGTTCCATGGTCGCGGGCGCGAAGTACCGCGGCGAGTTCGAGGAGCGCCTCAAGGCCGTGTTGGACGAGATCAAGTCGTCTGAGGGCGAGATCATCACCTTCATCGACGAGCTCCACACCATCGTCGGCGCCGGTGCCACCGGTGAGGGCGCGATGGACGCGGGCAACATGATTAAGCCCATGCTCGCCCGCGGTGAGCTGCGCCTCGTCGGCGCAACCACACTTGACGAGTACCGCCAGTACATCGAGAAGGACGCCGCGCTCGAGCGCCGCTTCCAGCAGGTGTACGTCGGCGAGCCGACGGTGGAGGACACCATCGGCATCCTGCGCGGACTCAAGGAGCGCTACGAGGTGCACCACGGCGTGCGCATCCAGGACTCTGCCCTGGTCGCTGCCGCGGAGTTGTCGAACCGCTACATCACCAACCGCTTCCTGCCGGACAAGGCGATCGACTTGGTCGACGAGGCCGGCTCGCGCCTGCGCATGGAGATCGACTCCTCGCCGCAGGAGATCGACGAGCTCGAGCGCGTGGTGCGCCGCCTCGAAATCGAGGAGATCGCCCTGCAGAAGGAATCGGACGCCGCGTCCCAGGACCGCCTGAGCGCCCTGCGCCAGGAGCTCGCCGACCAGCGCGAGAAGCTCGGCGAGATGAAGGCGCGCTGGGCCAACGAGAAGTCTGAGATCGACCGCGTCCAGCGCGCGAAGGAGGAGCTCGAGCAGCTGCGTAACGAGTCCGAGATCGCTGAACGTGAGGGCGACTACGCTAAGGTCTCCGAGCTGCGCTACGGGCGCATCCCGGAGTTGGAGCAGGAGGTTGCCGAGGCCGAGTCGCAGGCGCAGGCGACGAGCCGCACGATGCTCACCGAGGAGGTCACGCCCGACGTCATCGCCGAGGTCGTCTCCAGCTGGACGGGTATCCCGGCCGGCAAGATGATGCAGGGTGAGACGGAGAAGCTGCTCGCCATGGAGTCTGTCCTGGGCCAGCGTGTCATCGGCCAGTCCGAGGCGGTTACCGCGGTCTCCGACGCGGTGCGCCGCTCGCGGGCAGGCATCGCCGACCCGAACCGCCCGATCGGTTCCTTCCTCTTCCTCGGCCCGACCGGTGTGGGCAAGACGGAGCTGGCCAAGGCGCTCTCGGAGTTCCTCTTCGACGACGAGTCCGCCATGATCCGCATCGACATGTCGGAGTACGGCGAGAAGCACTCGGTGGCCCGACTCGTCGGTGCTCCTCCCGGATACGTCGGCTACGACGCCGGCGGCCAGCTCACCGAGGCCGTGCGCCGTCGCCCGTACTCGCTCGTGCTTTTCGACGAGGTGGAGAAGGCCCACCCGGACATCTTCGATGTCCTGCTCCAGGTGCTCGATGAGGGCCGTCTGACTGACGGCCAGGGCCGCACGGTGGACTTCCGCAACACCGTGGTGATCCTGACCTCGAACCTGGGCGCCGGTGGCAGCCGCGACCAGATCATGGAGGCGGTCAAGACCCACTTCAAGCCGGAGTTTGTCAACCGCCTCGACGACGTGGTCGTCTTCGAGTCGCTCAGCAGCGAGCAGCTCGTGGGCATCGTGGACATCCAGCTCAACCAGCTGGCCGAGCGTCTTGCCGGCCGCAGGCTCACGCTGCACGTCTCGGATGCGGCGAAGGCCTGGCTGGGCGAGCGCGGTTACGACCCGGCCTACGGTGCGCGTCCGCTGCGCCGCCTGATCCAGCAAGCCATCGGCGATCGCCTGGCCAAGGAGTTGCTGGCCGGTTACATCCGCGACGGCGACACGGTCAATGTCGACGTCGCCGAGGGCGGCGAGGCCCTGAGCGTCGACGCGGCGTAACTCGCACTACCCGAAGGTGAGATGAACGTGGGGACGGCACTGCCGCTCCCCACGTTCTTCTGCGCTCGGCTTCCCCGTTTGCGCACCCCACGGGCTAAGGTACGAGGCATGCAGCCGACAACGACGATCATCACCCGTGTTGCCGTTCCCGGTATTGAAAACGAGCACTTGGCGGCGCACCAGGTGGGGGATAACAAGTTTGTGGTGGCGAGTGTGCCGTTCGTGGATACGACGTTGGCCTTGGGCGACATCGTTGAATGCGTCCTGGTGAACAGGCATTTTCACGTCGATCGGGTCATTGTCCGCGGCGGGGCGTCGACAGTGCGCATCCTGCCCAACGAAGAGCACCCGAACGATATCGCGGAGACACTTCTGGCGTTCGGTTGCCGGGTCGAAATGGGCCCGGGCGGGATGATCGCAGCCAGCATCGGCGCTGACTGTCCGCGCGAGGGCATTACGGAGTGGCTCGACGGGTTGGAGGACGAGGGCGTCATCCAGCTCGCGCCCGGCTACACAGCTTAACGGGCGCGCCCATCCCGGCACTTGTCCCTACACTTGGCGGTATGAACGTTTTCGTCTCCGCCGAAGAGCTGCGCGAACGCATCCACACGGGCCGCAGTCAGGCCATCATCGCTGCGCTGTGGGAGCCGGCGGCGGGCGTGGCGTGGTCGAAGTTCCAGTCCCAGCACATCCCCACGGCGCAGTTTTGTGATCCGTCGACCACGCTGGCGGATCTGCCCAGCCGACAGACAGGCCGCAACCCGCTGCCGCCAGTGGAGCAGTTGCGCAAGGCCGTGCGCGAGTGGGGCATCGAGCAGGGGCATCCCACCTTCATCTACGACACCGGCTCCGGCCTTTTCGCCGCGCGCACGTGGTGGATTCTGCGGTGGCTCGGTGTCACCGATGTCCACATTGTCGATGGCGGCTTCACTGCCTGGGCCACCCGCGGCTTCGAAACAGTCGCGGGGCCGGGCAACATCTCCGTCTTCGCCGACGTCGAGGTCTCCCCGGGGGCACTGCCGGTCGCAGACATCGAGGCGGTCAAGCAGCACGAGGGCTTGCTTATCGACGCCCGCGGGGCCAACCGCTTCAGCGGCCGCCGCGAAATCTTCGACCTGAAAGCCGGCCACATTCCGGGCGCGGTAAACCTGCCGGTTTATGAGCTGTTCCATGACGAAACCCGGATGGTGCGTGACACCGACGAGATCCGCGACCGCCTGTTCAGCCTCGGTGTCACCCACAACACCGACCCGGCAGAGGTGATCGCGTACTCCGGCTCCGGTAACCACTCCGCGCTGCTGCTCGCCGCGATGGAGCACGCCGGCCTGCCGGTGGTGACGCACTACGTCGGGGGCTGGTCCCAGTGGAGCGGGGACCGTGCGAATCCTGTCGCGAATGACCTCTAAGCGCTGCGCCAATTAGACTGAACCGCGATGGCCTACCTACTTATCCTGCTCGGCGTTATCGCCCTTGCAGCAGCGGGCGCGCTGCTGATTTCCGACTCCCGCGAGCGCACCACTCGCGGCGATCAGCCGACCCCGATCGGCCGCGGCTCCGAGGTCGGCACTGAGCCCGACGCTCACACGGCCCCGGCTCCAGCTCCGGCTCCAGCTCCGCCTCCAGCACAGGGCAGCACGAAGCTGGACCTGAGCGAATTGAGCAACGAGCCGGAGGCGATCGACGTAGAGTTCGTCGAAGAGCCGGCCCCCACAGAGCCCACAGAGCCCACCGAGCCAGCCGCCGAGGAAGAACCAGCACAGCCCGCAGGGCTGGTCGCAGAGCCCACAGAGCCGGTGGTTGCTCAAGCCCCCGAGGCCACCGACAACCCCGAGGCCACCGACAACCCCGAGCCCACCGACAACCCCGAGCCCACCGAGCCCACTGAGCTCGCTGATCCAACCGAGATCACGGAGATCCCTACTGCCCCCCGCACACCGACGCGCCCGCACCGCCGCTCCGGCCTGCAGCTGCCGGGGTCGTCGCGCCGGGAGCGCCGTGCGTGGGCACAGCGTCACGGGTTCGACTTTGCCAAGCAGGACGAGTTCCTCACCGGCGAGTGGTCCCGTGGTGCCGCCGCCTCGGGAGCTGCGGCGAAGGATGTCGTGTCTGGGTCTGCTTACGGCCACGAGACCTTCCTTATGGACATGGGTGGGGTGACCGTCATCGCCATGCGCACCGGTGAGGTCAGCGACATCTTCGTCGACTTGCGCCGCGACGGTTTCTACGCGGACCCGTCCGGGGATCTTGTGGAGGTTGCGCAGATTGGACCATTCACGGTCCACGCCACCGACGCAGGTCCCGTCGCTCGTTTCATTGACGTGCGCGTCACCACGGCACTCGAGCAGTTCCCTCAGAGCGTGAGCGCGGTGTGGTTTGAGTCCGAGTGGGTGCTCGCCCAGGCCGAGCACGGCACCGCGCCGGAGGAGTGGGACGACATGCTCGCCCCGCTCGCGCTCCTCGCGGATGCGGCCCGTGTGCTCCCGCCGCGCACGTGGAACACCATCGAGCCCGAGTACCCAACGCGCGAAATGGGTGAGGCGATTGAGCCCGGTTCGGACGAGGACACTCCGGAGGAATCCACGCCGCTGGTGCAGCGTCCGGACGAGCCTGTTGAGCTGCCTACGCGCACGACCGGCACGGTGCGCGGCGTCATCGACCACCGCGCGATCGGCGGCGACGAGGTTGAGCCCATCGCGGACGGGACGACCCGGCCTGACTCCGTCTCTGACCTGACCCGGGTGCGTCGTGACCAGACGCCGCCGTCGATCTTCGGCGACTAACTTCCGCCCACGCGAGGCCGGACGCGGTACTCCGCGCGCCGATAAAATGGTCAGCATGACCAAAATTTCCTACAGCATGACCAATGACGTTGTCGCCCTCATCCTCGCAGGCGGCCGGGGCAGCAGACTTTCCCCGCTTACCGACGCCCGCCCCAAGCCCGCAGTGCCACTTGCCGGGAGCTACCGGCTTATCGACGTCACCTTGTCCAACCTCGCCCACTCGGGCCTGCGCCACGTCTGGATCGCGGAGCAGTACCGCCCGGGTCTGCTCAACCGCCACTTGGCGGGTGGTCGTCCGTGGGATCTCGACGGCACGCGCGACGGCCTGCGCATCCTCCCGCCAGGCCAGGGTGACACCGAGGACGGGTTCTCCGAGGGCAATGGCCATGCCCTGTACCAGCAGCTCGAGGCGGTCGAGGAATTCGGTGCCAGCACCTTGGTGGTGCTCAGCGCGGATCACCTCTACCAGCTGGACCTGCGTCCTGTTATCGAGCAGCACGTGGAAAAGGGTAGTGATCTGACAATTGTCACCTCGCAGCTCGACGAAGACGTGACGCGCTACGGGGTTGTCACCTCCGAGGGCGACACGGTTAGCGCCTATGACTACAAGCCCAAGGACCCGGCTACCGACGTCGTGGCGACGGAGGTCTTCGTCTTCGACGTCGCGGCACTGCGACGCGCTTGCGACGAGCTCGTGCCGGACGGCGCCGACGGCGCTGATCTCGGTGATTACGGCGACACCCTGATTCCGCACATGGTTGGCTCCGGCACGGTTCACGAGTACCGCATGGACGGCTACTGGCGCGACCTGGGCACCATTGATGCGTACTACCGCGCGCACATGGATTTGGTGGAGGGCACCGGCCTGGATCTGCACCGGGCGGACTGGCCCGTGCTGAGCAACCTGTCCACGTCGGCGCCTGCGCGTATCGCGGAGTCCGCCGACATCACGGACTCGCTGGTTTGCCCGGGCGCTGAGGTCGCGGGTGCTGTCGAGCACTCACTGATTGGTCCCGGCGTGACCGTGGCCAATGGTGCAACGGTGAGCCGCAGCGTACTCATCGGGGATGTCACCGTGCCTGCCGGAGCGCACTTGGAATCGGTCATCGCCGACCACTGCGCCGACATCCCCGCCGAAAACGTCGGACAGACGAAGCCAGGCCCGGGCAACATCACGGTGCTTGTCGCTGCGCGCAGCGACGAGGGCGACTCACTGACCCACGACATTGCCACGAAGAATCCCTAGCGCGCGACTGGGACTAAAGTCGAGGACGTTCGAAACTCGCGAGTAAAAGGAGACCCCCATGAGCCGCACCGACGTCGATTCCGCACAGCTGTCCCAGCTGGCGGAACTGGTCAAGGAGCTCGCCGTCGTCCACGGAAAGGTGACGCTGTCCTCCGGCAGGGAAGCCGACTACTACGTGGATCTGCGCCGCGCGACCCTGCACCACGAGGCGTCGCGGCTCATCGGAACGCTGCTGCGCCAGCTCACCTCTGACTGGGACTATGTGGCCGTCGGTGGCCTGACGCTGGGCGCCGACCCGGTTGCGACCTCCATCATGCACGCCGACGGGCGTGACATTGACGCCTTTGTAGTGCGCAAGGAAGCCAAGAAGCACGGCATGCAGCGCCGCATTGAGGGTCCGGACGTCGTGGGCAAGAAGGTCCTCGTCGTCGAGGACACCACCACCACCGGCAATTCCCCGCTGACTGCCGTTGCCGCGTTGCGCGAAGTCGGTGCGGAGGTCGTCGGTGTCGCCACCGTGGTCGACCGTGCCACCGGTGCCGATGAGGTCATCCGCGCCGAGGGCCTGGAGTACCGCTACCTGCTCGGCCTCGATGACCTCGGACTCTAGGGACTCGAGGGCTGGCGCGCAGCCCGGCCCCACCGAGTGGGGTGAGGGCCGCCACGGTGTGGGGCCGTGGGAGGGGCCGCTGCCCACAGACGAGCGTTACGACCCGCAGTTGCTGGCGGAGGGGGACCGGCGAAACGTCGTCGACGCGTACCGCTATCTGACCCGCGAGGCGATTATCCGCGACATCGACACGCGCCGGCACGCGCTGCACATTGCGATCGAGAACTTCGAAAACGACGCCAACATCGGCACTGTGGTCCGCACAGCCAACGCGTTCGCGGTCGACACTGTGCACATTGTCGGTCGGCGCCGCTGGAACCGACGCGGCGCGATGGTCACCGACCGCTATCAGCGCCTCATGCACCACGCGACGGTGGCGGATCTGCTTTCCTGGGCGGCGGAGAACGACCTCGAGGTCGTGGCTATCGACAACACTCCCGGCTCGGTGCCCTTGGAGACGGCGCAGCTGCCGCACAACTGCCTGCTCCTGTTCGGACAGGAAGGCCCCGGTATTACCCCGGAGGCTGACGCGGGCGCGGCGATGACCTGCTCGATCGCGCAGTTTGGGTCGACGCGTTCGATCAACGCGGGGGTGGCAGCCGGTATTGCGATGCACGCATGGATCAGGCAGCATGCAGACCTGAAACGTTCCTGGCAGTAGTGGCAATATATAAACAACACCGTCCTATGGAGAGGAAGTAGCCCGTGCCCGAAACCTGGTCACACCGCGCTGATCTCGCGGAAGCGGCCATTCAGGAGCGCCACGCGATGAAGCTGTGGGGCATCCCGCGCACGAACCTCGCCGCAGTGGCGTGGCCACCGAGCTGGCGCGAGACCATGTTTGTGCACTGGCACTACTGGTGGCAGGCGCACTACCTCGATTGCCTTATCGACGCAGCCTGCCGCCGCTCCACCAAGCTGCGCCGCCGCCGGATTTGCCACACGCTGCGCGGCATTTCCATCCGCAGCCGGGGCAAGCTCACCGCGAACCGCTACTACGACGACAAGGCGTGGCTGGCGCTGGCGTGGAACCGGGCGAACGCGCTGGAGGGTTTCGAGCAGACGAAGCAGCAGACCGAGCTCGAGTTCGATATCCTCGCCGGCATCGATCCGACGACGGGGGTGTTGCCGTGGCGTCGCAATGAGACGTTTTACAACGTGCCGTCGAATGCTCCGGCGGCGATCCTGTTTGCGCGTACCGGGCGCTTCGACAAGGCCCGCGAGATCGTGGACTGGATCTACGACAACCTCATGGCTGACAACGGTCTCGTCCAGGACGGCGAGCGCAAGCGCATGCATGGTCCTGAGGTGGTGGAGAAGATCTACACCTACAACCAGGGCACGGTGCTTGGCGCGAGCCTTGAGATCGCCCTTTCGTTGCGTCACGACGTCGGGCTTGCCAGCGACGAACCGATCGATTCGTTTGACCACTCCGAGCGCGCCGACGCCTCGGTGTTTTACATAACCCACATCCGCTCCCTCGTTAGAGCGATTTCCCGGCATCTGGCCTCTCCGCGCGGGGTTATCGTGTGCCCGCCTGAGGAAACGCGTGACGGTGACGGCGGGTTGTTCCAGGGCATCTTGGTGCGCTACCTCGCCGATGTTGCGGTGCGGCTGCCGGAAGATAGCAGGGAGAACATCGAGACCAAAAAGCTCGCCGAGCGCATGGTTCTCGCCTCTGCGGAGTCGATGTGGGAGCACCGCCTTGAGGTCGACGGGCTGCCGATCTTCCCGTCGGAGTGGACCGAGGATGCGCGTTTGCCGCACAATTATGGGTTGGGGCCGTCGTCGATAAGCGAGGCCGTCGGCCTGGTGCGCATTGACGAGCGGGACCTGTCGGTGCAGCTCTCCGGGTGGATGCTGCTGGAGGCGGCGGCGCGGGTGGCGGCTGCAAGGGCTGAGTAAAAGGGGCATACTGGGGGCGTACCGAGCGTTCTCAACCGGAGGTTTACCACCATGCCCATTGCTACTCCCGAGGTCTACAACGCGATGCTGGATCGCGCCAAGCAGGGAGGCTTCGCCTTCCCGGCGATCAACTGCACGTCGTCGGAGACCATCAACGCGGCCATCAAGGGCTTCGCGGAGGCGGAGTCGGACGGCATTATTCAGTTCTCCATCGGTGGTGCGGAGTTCGCTTCCGGCCAGGCGGTGAAGAACAAGGTGGTGGGTGCGAGCGCCCTGGCTGCGTTTGCTCACGAGGTGGCGAAGCACTACGACATCAACATCGCGCTGCACACCGACCACTGCCAGAAGGAAGTCCTGGACAGCTACGTCCGCCCGCTGATCGCGATCTCCCAGGAGCGCGTGGACAACGGCGAGCTTCCCTTGTTCCAGTCCCACATGTGGGACGGCTCCGCCGTGCCTATCGACGAAAACCTCGAGATCGCCCAGGAGCTTCTGCAGAAGGCACGCAACGCCAGCATCATCCTCGAGGTTGAGATCGGTGTTGTCGGTGGTGAGGAAGACGGTGTTGAGGCCAAGGCGGGCGCCAACCTGTACACCACCCGCGAGGACTTTGAGAAGACGATCGACGCCCTTGGTACCGGGGAGAACGGCCGCTACCTGCTGGCCGCGACCTTCGGCAACGTCCACGGCGTGTACAAGCCGGGCAACGTGAAGCTGCGCCCCGAGGTTCTGGCCATGGGCCAGGAGGCGGCCGTGGCGAAGCTCGGCCTGGAGGACGGTGCCAAGCCGTTCGACTTCGTTTTCCACGGCGGCTCCGGCTCGGAGAAGGAGAAGATCGAGGAGTCCCTGCGCTACGGCGTGATCAAGATGAACGTGGACACCGACACCCAGTACGCGTTTACCCGCCCGGTGGCCGCGCACATGTTTGAGAACTACGACGGCGTGCTCAAGGTCGACGGCGAGGTGGGCAACAAGAAGGCCTACGACCCGCGCTCTTACATGAAGAAGGCCGAGCAGTCCATGGCCGAGCGTGTGATCGAGGCGTGCCAGGATCTGCACTCCGTGGGCACCTCTGTGAACAAGTAAACCCCCGCTTTTTGCGCCCTATCGGTTCTGTGCCGGTGGGGCGTTTCGCGTGCGCTGCCCGCTAGTCTGGGCTGCATGGCCAAGCAACGGATGGGGACGCGGCAGCGCCTGCAAAAGATTGACACGTCGATTCACGCGCGTACCAAGCGCGTGCGCAACCGGATGCTCACGATCATGCGTATTGCCATTGCCGCAGGCGTGGCGTTCTGGATCGCGCAAAGAGTCTTCGGGCACGAGCAGCCGTTCTTTGCGCCTATGGCGGTGGTCATCATCGTCACCATGACGGGCGGGGAGCGGCTCAAGCGGGCCTTCGACATGTCGCTCGGCTGCACTCTCGGCGTGCTGCTGGGGGACTTGTTGTTTGTCCACCTGGGTCAGGGCGGGTGGCAGATCGCCGTCATTGTGGCGGGCTCGCTGGTGGTCGCGTCGTTCTTCTCCAAGTCCCAGCTGGTGAGCAACCAGGTCGCGATTGGTTCGATCCTGGTCGCCACGATCATGCCGCCGGGCGCCTCGGTGACCGGGGTCGACAGAACTATCGACGCCATCGTGGGCGCCACCGTCGCCATGCTCACCCTCGCATTGTTGCCGCCGCTGCCGCTGGCCCGGGCGCGCACGGAGATCGCCCACGTGATGGAGTTGATGTCCTCGGTGCTCGACGACGTGGCGAAGGGCCTGCGCGCCTCCGACGGGGAGTCCATCATGCAGGCGCTCAAAGCGATCCGCGAGAGCCAGGCCGACATCGACCTGGTGAGCACCGCGATCCGCTCGGGCAAGGAGTCGGCGAACATGTCGCCGCTGCTGTGGGGGGCGCGGCGCTATGTGGCGTCGCTAAGCCGCGTGCTTCCCCCGACGGACATCGCGGTGCGCACCACGCGCGTGCTGGCGCGGCGCGCGAGCGTGCTGTGCGACGACAACGATCATGTGACCGAAAAACAGCTGGACCTCCTGGACCGGCTGGCGAAGATCTGCCTGGATATCTCCGCGGTCTACGAGGGCAGGCCGGGCCGTGAGCAGGCCAGCGTTATTCCTGCTGTGGTGCATGAGCTGCGTGTCCTCGGTGCGGAGGCGGGCATGGACGTCATCAGTGACAACCCGGTGCTGTCCGAGTACGCGATCCTGGCGCAGACGCGATCGCTGATCGTGGACCTGCTCCAGGTCTGCGGCATGTCCTACGAGTCCGCGGTGGCCGTGCTCGTGCCGACCTCATCGACGCCGGGCTACCCGCCCGAGGTCTACCGCGGCGAGTAGCGCAGTACCGTCACCCGGACAGCACGAAGCCCCCAGCGGTTCCGAAGAACCCTGGGGGCGAGGTGTGTCGACCTGTGCCAGGCCCTTAACGGGCCCGGCTTAGGTGCTCTTAGCGCAGGTCGGTGTTCGGGCGGCCCTCGACGACGTCGCCCTCGGTCTCGATGCGCTCCTTGGCAACGTTCTCGGTGACGGTCTCGGTGCCGCGGACGGTCTGGGTGTCGAGGGAGACGCGCTCAACCGGCACGGACTCCTTGGTCACGTTCACGCGCTCTTCGTGGAGGGTGACGGACGCCTCGTCGTTGCCCAGGTCGCCGGTGAAGTTGGCGCGGTCAGCCTCGGTGATCGGCTCGCGGGTCACGCGGACCTCTTCACGCTCAACCGGAACCTCAACGGTCTCGGTCTCGGTGACGACGTACTTGCGCAGGCGGACCTGGCCGGTCTCGACGCGCTCCTTGCCAACGTGGAGCTGCTCCTCGGAGCGGACGACAGCGTCGTTGTCGACGTTGTGGTCTGCAACATCGCGGTCAGCCGGTGCGGCTGCGAACCCGCGGCCGGTCTCGTAGGTGGTGACGTCCTGGGTGCCCTCGAGTGCGTAGTGGCGGTAGAACGCCTCCTGGTCCTCGTTGGTCAGGTGGCCGTTCTCATCAAGGTTCGGAGCGTCCTCGATGCGGTCCTTCCGGAAAGCGAGGTGCAGGTCACCGTCGCGCAGGGTGTGGCCGCGAAGCGGAACGATGGAGTCGCCGCCACCGAAGAGACCGTGGTTAACGGATACGAAGTCCGGCTGGCCGGTGGTGTCGTTGACGTAGACGTCCTTGACGGAACCAATCTTGTCGCCATCAACGTCGAAAGCGGTAGCGCGGGCAAGGTCTTCGATGCGGTTGTAGTCAGCCATGTTCATTCTCCTTGTTAAGTAGTGGCGCGGATCGTGGTGACCGTGTCGGTCTCACCGTGTCGGTCACTGACCCGCGGTTCGTGGGAACGACACCCAACGTATGGAGATTTCCGGGCCCTCGCATGGACGTGTGCTCAACTTTCGGTTGTTACCGAATAGTTAGTGAAACCCTTACGTCACTTTCGGTACCATTCACGTCCGGCAGGCGGTGACCTGCGGTTTCCAGGGTGTTATGCGTATCTGTACAACATGGCGTCAGTGGACGTGACCGCTAAATGTATTCACATTTGGCCCATATGTCACAAATGTGATTTGAATCACACTTGCTTGTCGACGCCCACTTTCACGCTCTGCAGGTCGCGCAAGTGACGGTAAAAGGTCACCCGATCGACCGGCCGCGGCCGGGCCACACCGTCGATGCTCACCCGGATATCCACGCCACCGGACTGCACGGCGCGGCCCGTCACAACGTGCGAGTCCGTCAGTGCGGGCGCGACCGTCGCGTTGCGGGTCCACCACCTGCCCAGGGGAAGACCGGCGAGGCGCTCGAGCTCGGCGGGGGACTTCCCGCCAGTTCCAGTGCCAACTCCAGCCTCCATGCTGGTGCGCGCGCCACCGAGCGGCGTGACCAAACGCGTCGCCGCGATGCCAGGGGCGGTATTCATGGGCACGAGCTTGGCGCCGAACATCCCGTGGAACGACGCTGACGGTGCCGACCCGTCGCGGTAGAGCAGGACGTCGGAGTCGACGACGATCTCGCCGACAAACTCCTCGGCCGCCTCTATATGGGACAGCGTTGCCGAGCCTGCGACGACCTCGGAGCGATCGGTGCGGATGCACGGCGAGGGCGCCACCGGCGCTTCGAGCGCGGCCGCCAGCGCGTCTGCCTGCGACAGCCCCGCCACACCCCACACCGCAGCGGCCTCCGAGGTCGGATCACTCGGGATATATGCCACCTCCGCCCACAGGTAGTCGGCGCGCATCATGCGGGATAGCACGGCGCTCAGTGCCGCGTCGCTGCCGGAGACGACCACGCGCAGGCGCTCAGTGGGCTGCTGCGGGGCGAAGGTGGGCTCGCCGAGATGGGCGACCTCGGGCGAAGCCGCAATCTCGTCGAGAGACGGCGTCGGGTCAACGGGAAGGACCTCCCGGGCGACCTCGTCAAGGAAGCGCAGATCGGCCCGCGACGGGATGGCGGGGAGATGGGTGTTTACGGCGGCGTCGATAAGCAATGGCGATGCGCACGCGCAGTGAATGAGGCGCATGGCGATCACGCTACAATAGGCCCTCGATACTGCCTATATAAGGAGAAGATATGTCCGCCATCGTCATCGTCGGCGCCCAGTGGGGCGATGAAGGCAAGGGCAAAGCCACGGATATCCTCGGCGGCAAGGTCGACTACGTAGTCAAGCCCAACGGCGGAAACAATGCCGGTCACACCGTCGTCGTGGGCGGGGAGAAGTACGAGCTGAAGCTCCTGCCCGCCGGCGTGCTCAGTGAGAACGCCACCCCGATCCTCGGCAACGGCGTGGTGGTTAACCTGCAGGCCCTGTTCGAGGAAATCGACGGCCTCGAGGCTCGCGGTGCGAACGCCTCGCGCCTGCGCATCTCCGGCAACGCCCACATGGTCGCGCCCTACCACCAGACCCTGGATAAGGTGCAGGAACGCTTCCTGGGCAAGCGCGCCATTGGCACCACCGGCCGCGGCATCGGCCCGACCTACGCCGACAAGGTTGCGCGCGTGGGCCTGCGCGTCCAGGACATCTTCGACGAGTCGATCCTGCGCCAAAAGATCGAGTCCGCCCTCGATGTGAAGAACCAGATGCTGGTGAAGATGTACAACCGCAGGGCTATCACCGTCGACGAGACCATGGACTACTTCATGGGCTACGCCGAGCGCCTCAAGCCGATGGTCATCGACGCCGAGTACACGCTCAACACGGCTCTCGACGCCGGCAAGCACGTGCTCATGGAGGGCGGTCAGGCCACCATGCTCGACGTCGACCACGGCACCTACCCGTTCGTCACCTCCTCGAACCCGACCGCGGGCGGCGCCTGCATCGGCGCCGGCATCGGCCCGACCCGCATTACCGCGAGCCTGGGCATCATCAAGGCCTACACCACCCGCGTCGGTGCCGGTCCCTTCCCGACGGAGCTCTTTGACAAGTGGGGCGACTACCTCCAGGAGGTCGGCGGCGAGATCGGCGTGAACACCGGGCGCAAGCGCCGCTGCGGCTGGTACGACTCCGTTATCGCGCGCTACGCCTCCCGCGTCAACGGCTTCACCGACTACTTCCTAACCAAGCTCGACGTGCTCACCGGCATCGGCGAGATCCCGATCTGCGTGGCGTATGACGTTGACGGCACCCGCCACGACGAGATGCCGCTGACCCAGTCCGAGTTCCACCACGCCGAGCCGATCTTTGAGACGATGCCGGCGTGGGAGGAAGACATCACCGGTGTCACCGACTTCGACGACCTGCCACAGCGCGCGAAGGACTACGTCCTGCGCCTCGAGGAGCTCTCGGGCGCGCCGATGAGCTACATCGGTGTGGGCCCGGGCCGCGACCAGACGATCGTGCGCAACGACGTCATGGCACGCTAGACAACTGTCTAGTTAGCGCATGGGCCCAGGCGCCACTTTCGTCCCGCTGCCCGCGCTGGGTTAGGGTGTGTGGGAATTTTCAAGCGAAAGGCGGTCGACCCCGATGGACACGGCGGACAATAACCAGGTACTCATCCTGGGCAGCGGCGCGCTCGCGGACGAGCTGGCGGCTTCTTTCCGGCGGCTCGGCTTCGCCCCTGCCATCCGCAGCGTCGACTCCGCCCCGCTTGCCGGTCCGGCCCCCGTCCTGACGTTGGTGTGCGAGCCGGCCGCGCCCGAGGACCTCGCCGCCCACGAGGCGACGGGAACCCTGCTCGTTCCCACCGCCGACGCCTGCCGGATCACGCGTAACCGCGAGGGCATTCGCCGCACCGCCGCTGAGGAGCACGGCTTGCCGACGATGGCCTACGAGTTCATCGACAGCTTCGACGAGCTGGCCGGAAGCGCTGAGCGCGTGGGCTTTCCCTGCGTGGTCAAGCCGTGCACCTCCCGCGATGGGGCGGGCCAGACCGTGGTGCACGACCCCGCCGACTTGCCCGCCGCGTGGGACAGGGCCTACGACCCGCAGCTTGACGGCCGGGTCGCGGTGGAGAGCTACGTCGACTTCGACTACGAGTGCACCATCCTCACGGTGCGCTCGATCGACCCGGAGACTGGCCAGCTCGCGTCGTGGTTCTGCGAACCCATCGGCACCATTCACGAGGACGGTCACCTTGTTGAGGCGTGGCAGCCGGCCCCGCTTAGCGAGGCCGCCATGGGCAATGCCCGCTCCATCGCCGCGCGTATCTCAGGCGCGATTGGCGTGCAGGGCATCTACGCCATCGACCTGTTTGTCGACGGCGACGAGGTCTATTTCTCGGACGTCACGGCCCGCCCGACTCTCGACGGCACCATCACCAGCGTCACCCAGCGCATCAACGAGTTCGACCTTCACGCGCGCGCGGTGCTGGGCTTGCCTATCGACGTCACACTGACCACACCCGGTGCCGCACGCTTCGCCCGCGGCGTGATCCCTACGCTCGAGGGGCTGGCACGCGCCATGGCGGTTGCGGAAACCAGTGTGGAGATGATCAGAGGCACCGCCGTCGTGCGCTCGACAGGGGACAGCGTCGACGAGGCTCGCGTGCGTGCGGCCGAGGCGCTGCGGGCATTGCTTGAGTCGTAGAGGTTGTCCGGGGCTTGAGAGTGGTCGTTCTGCCCGATGCGTAGCGCGGGTGGGGTAGGCGACTGGGGGACGGGCGTGGCCAACTGTTTGGAGGGGTGAAGTACCCCCTGAATGGGTAATAAATATTTTTCGTGAGTAGCGGTATTATTGAACAACTCACCCCACGTTTGCCCTGATGGGGTTTTGAAAACGCTACTAAAGCGTCTGCATATTCTGAATTTTGTGGACGTGTCAGCGCTATGTGCAGGGATTATGTGGTTGGTGACACACGTCGGTAGCGGTACCCTGTCAGGTAGTTGCTAGGGAATCTCTACTTTTTGGAAAGGGTTGCCAGCAGCGCGGAAAGTTGCTCCGGAGCTCGCGCACTGATGTGCCTGCAGCTTCGGGTGCGTCCGGTTTCCTGTCTCTCTTCTCCACGGATCACCCGTGAAAGGACATTTCATGCGTAAGAATCACATCGCACGCCGCCGCGGCACTTCGATCGCGGCCGCTGCGCTGTCGCTGGCGCTCGTTGCGCCGTTTGCTCAGCCGGTAGCGGCGCCTGACTTTGCTGCGGTCGCTTCCGCGCAAACCCCTGGACTTCCTGTCCCTGATGCGCAGCCCTTTATTGAGTCGGGCGTTCCTGATACTCAGCCGCACACGGTCAATGGCACTGTCTTTACGATGCGTGAGGGTAACGCCATGACAACACTCGGCGACCCCAACACAGCCCCGCTTTCCGGTGTACGTGTTTACGCGCAATGGATGGAGGAGGATGGGAGCGTTTCCCCTGTGTACTCCACACTGACAAATGCCGACGGCTCGTACCACATCTTTATGCAGCCTTTCCGAGCGCAATCCGGACAAGTATACGAGTTCAACGCCTACTTCGAGGCGTTGGGCAACGAGAAGATCAGGGTTTGGGCGGACAATCCCGATCCTGACTCCCTCAATCGAGTCAAGTCCTTCTATAATGGACAGTTCGGGCCGGAGTCCAATGCAGCAGTGGATACTGCTCTAGGAACGACCTATTACGGTGGTGCGGTTTCCAACCTTCACATCGCATACGCGCCGGTCCCAGATAACCAAACGATGCATAACCTAGACGGGGCTCTTTTGGACCCGCCGCGTCAGACATTTTTTGGTTTTGAAAACCACCGCGTCAAGGGAGAGGTTTTCTGGAATCATGACGTGCGAGGCGAGGCAGGTGTCCAAGGAGGCATGCTCTGGGGACAGTACACCAACGTGAATGGTCGCGATGTGCCGGTAGCTGGTGCGAAGGTATATGTGTCCAGCTTGACGGATCAGGCGATTTCTCGCATCAAGGCAGAGGCTCCCGCGGCTCTTGGAACGGGCGCAGTTCGCGGGCTGGGCTGGAACCGTGACAATGAAGCTGCTCTTCAAGAGTGGATCCAGGCACAGTTGGAAGCCGCCAAAGCTAATGGCACTCTGGATGAGTGGGTTACGACTGTAGTGGCGACCACGAATGCGGCCGGTGAGTACTATGCGCAATTCCCCGAGGGTGACCTCAACACTGAGTGGGTGTTCGCTTCAATTGACAAGACTCCAGGTCTTGCCATCACGTGGAACATGCAATCCGGGTACTTTATCGGTAATAACGGCGCTCACGGGGCAGGCCCCACCGCAGGTTGGTCGCATACCCCGTACGGTGCAAACGCTATTGAGGGTGTGAATTTCGCACTTAGTGCTGAGGCGCCCATGCTTAGTGTCGATAAGCATGTCACTGCCCCCTCTAGGACGGTTGACGGCACACTCGTCGAGGAAAAGGTTAATGCCTTCGGTGGCGGGCTTCCGTACCTTCCCGGTACGACATCGGATATCAATTACCGGGTTGTTTGGTACGAAGGTGGCCTTGAAGGCAATGTCGTCGCACAGTGTGACGGGTTGACCCCGGACGCTCAGGGACAGCTCGCACCTTGCGAACTCATGATCCCAGAAGGTGCTGCCGAGGGAACGACGTACACGGCGGCTCTCTTTGCGATTGGCGCGGACGGAGTGCAACCCAATGCACCTCTTGCAACCGACAAAACCATCGTAGTCACCGAGCTGATTCCAACCTATGCTCCTGTTAAGACCAAGAGTGGTGTCACAGCTGTATCTAACACTCCGACGTGGGACGATCCTCTAACGCAGGATGTGGAAACGTACCCCACTCCTGGGGCAACCACTTTCGAGATTGATACGAACGCTCTGCCGTCGTACATTGATCCGAGTGATCTCTCGGTCGATGAAAATGGCGTGGTCACCTGGACCAATCCTCGGGAGCCAGTGTCCCAGGGCTTTGATGAGAACGGCAACCCTGTTTACCAAGACGGGGGAATCGTGCTTATTCCGGTACTCGCCACGACTACTCGTCCTGACGGAAGCACTTACACCAGCAGTGCTAATGCTCCTTTTGACTTCGCCAAGGACACCGATGGTGATGGCCTGACCGATAGGGAAGAAGCTGAGCTCGGTACGGATCCGACTAACCCGGACACCGATGGTGATGGCATCAACGATGGTGATGAGGTCAACGGTGGCGCTCACAACCCGTTCGATAACGATGGTGATGGTAAGGGTGACCCGACCGATCCGTTGAACCCGGACACCGATGGTGATGGGGTCAAGGATGGTGACGAGATCAACACGATCGTTGACGAGAACGGCAAGACCGTTGAGGATCCGAACGCTACCGATGCGAAGACCGACCCGAACAAGGCCGATACCGATGGTGATGGCATCAACGATGGTGATGAGGTCAGCGGCAGCAAGAACCCGTTCGATAATGACGAGGACGGTAAGGGTGACCCGACCGATCCGTTGAACCCGGACACCGATGGCGATGGGGTCAAGGATGGTGACGAGATCAACACGATCGTTGACGAGAACGGCAAGACCGTTGAGGATCCGAACGCTACCGATCCGAAGACCGACCCCAACACTGCCGATTCCGATGGTGATGGCCTGAGCGATGCGGAGGAAGCTGAGCTCGGTACGGATCCGAATAAGGCCGATACCGATGGTGATGGCATCAACGATGGTGATGAGGTCAGCGGCAGCAAGAACCCGTTCGATAATGACGAGGACGGTAAGGGTGACCCGACTGATCCGTTGAACCCGGACACCGATGGTGACGGTATCAACGATGGTGACGAGATCAACACGATCGTCAACGAGGACGGCAAGACCGTTGAGGATCCGAACGCTACCGGTCCGAAGACCGACCCCAACACTGCCGATTCCGATGGTGATGGCCTGAGCGATGCGGAGGAAGCTGAGCTCGGTACGGATCCGAATAAGGCCGATACCGATGGTGATGGCATCAACGATGGTGATGAGGTCAACGGTGGCGCTCACAACCCGTTCGATAACGATGGTGATGGTAAGGGTGACCCGACCGATCCGTTGAACCCGGACACCGATGGTGATGGGGTCAAGGATGGTGACGAGATCAACACGATCGTTGACGAGAACGGCAAGACCGTTGAGGATCCGAACGCTACCGGTCCGAAGACCGACCCCAACACTGCCGATTCCGAGGATGACACTCCGGGTACGGGCGACAATGGCTCGTCTGAGATCCGTGGTGACGACGCCGCACTGACCACCCCGTCGTGGGACAACGAGGTGATTGAGCCGGGTGCGACCATCGAGGTCCCGAACGTCGGTGACGAGCTTCCGGCCGGTTCCACGGTCGAGGCGTCGGCAGACGCAGCTGGCTGGACTGTCGTGCCGAACGCAGACGGCTCCCTGAGCGTGACCTCGCCCGCGGATGCTGAGCAAGGTGACAAGACCACGATCACCGTTGAGGTGACCTACCCGGACGGCTCCAAGGATGTGGAGAAGCTGACGGTCACCGTCGTTGATCCTGCGGATGCGGGTGCGGGTACCGATGCCGATGAGACCACTCCGAACTGGGACAACTCGGAGGCTCTCCCGGGCGTTGAGGTCGAGATTCCGAACAACGGCGACACCCTGCCGAATGGCTCCACCGTTGAGGCCACCATTGACCCGAACACGGGTAACGAGGGCTCCGACGAATGGACCGTGGAGGTCGATGAAGACGGCAACCTGACCGTCACACCGGGCGACGACGCTGTCAATGGTGACAAGATCGAGATCACCGTCGAGGTAACCTACCCGGACGGCTCCACGGATACCGAGACGGTCACCGTGACTGTCGTGGACGAGAAGGCTCCGACTGTCGATCCGATCAGGGAAGGTGCGAAGGAGATCTCGGGCAAGGGCGATCGCCCGGGCGAGAAGATCATCGTCACCTTGCCGAACGGTACTGAGGTCCCGACCGTCACTGACGAGGACGGCAACTGGAAGATTGAGGTACCGGAAGGCGTCGAGCTGAAGGAAGGCGACGAAGTTGTCGTTTCCGACGGGGCAGGTAACACGACGACGGTCACGGTTGTCAAGGCTGGCACCTCCAGCGACGGATCTACCGATGGTTCCACCGACGGTAGCTCCGACGATTCCTCCAACAACAACGGTGACCTGTCGAGCCTGACCGACGAGGAGCTCGGCCGCTGCATCGCCACCGGCGTTGGCTTCGGTCTCCCGCTGCTCGCGCTCGTACCGCTGGCACTGGCTACACAGCTGGACATCCCGGGCATGAGCTCGGTCATGGACCAGGTGCTGGCTCCGGTCAAGGAGTTCAACACAATGGTCCAGCAGCAGGCTGGCGTGTTCAACCCGGCTCTGGCTTCCCAGGTTGAGCAGCTCAACGTGCAGCTGCGCGCCTACGGCGCTGACCTCGGCACCGTTGCCGGTGTTGTCGCTGGCCTGTCCATCGCCGCTCTGGCGACGGCCATGCTCGTTCAGAACTGCACCCCGGGCAACGACGGTTCCTCTGCCGACAGCTCCGTGGACTCTGCTGACCTGAGCTCCGGCTCCAGCTCCCAGAGCTAATACCGAGAGTGACCGATCTGTTCCCGCCCGGGGCTTGTAACCGGGCGGGGCGGGTTGCCTCTCAGTAACGCTTCACCCCTCTCGCTCCACTGAACGTGGATCCGCGAGAGGGGTGTTTCGTTTGTGGTGGGGTGGTGGGACCAATGGGGCGTCGACAAGCGATGCCCCGCCCCCTACTCAGGGTGATGATTGGGGCCCTGAATCTGTGCCCGTGATCACCCGAGAATCCCGTGGCCAGGGCAATTTTGGATATGTGATGATGTTCATAGGTTTTATTCGTGTGAGACAACGGCGTATCACTAAACTAGTTAGGGTCAAAAGCCCCGCCCGGCGTTATGCGCCGCGGAACCGAAAGGTGGATTAATGGCTGCAACTCAGTCAGTCTTGTTGTCCCTGGCCAATCGCAACCTCGATGGCGTCGACGTTGAACGCCTCGCTGAGGACAACGGACTGCGCGTAGTCCGTGTGGAGGACCAGGGCGCGGAGCTGTCCGGCATTGTCAATGCCGACCTCCTCGCCGCTGGCCCCGCCCTCGTGGTTGGTACCGGTGACCTCTCCTTCGACATCGAGCTCGCTTCCGCGCTGGGTGTCCCGGTGGTCGTGCTCGCCGACTCCGCTTCGCGTGCAGAGCTTATCGAGCGCCGCGTCGCCGAGTTTGGTGCAACGCTCGCCGGCGTCGTCACCGAGGACCAGCTCGCGGAGGCACTTAGCACCACCGCTGAGGCGCACCCGGTTATGTCCCCGGTTGTCTTCGAGAACTGGCTGATCACCCGCGCCAAGGAAAAGCAGGCACACATCGTCCTTCCTGAGGGTGAAGACGACCGCATCCTGCTTGCGGCCGGTGAGCTGCTTGAGAAGGGCGTGGCCAAGCTGACCGTCCTCGGCGACGTCGCCGACATGGAGCGCCGCGCGAAGGAGCTCGGCGTCGACCTTTCCGGCGCTCAGCTGATCAACCACCTCGAGTCCGACCTGCTCGAAGAGTTCGCCGCCGACTTCGCAGAGCTGCGCAAGTCCAAGGGCATCACGCTCGACCAGGCTCGCGAGACCATGCGCGACATCTCTTACTTCGCCACCATGATGGTGCACAAGGGCCTTGCCGACGGCATGGTCTCCGGCGCCGCTCACACCACGGCCCACACCATCAAGCCGTCGTTCCAGATCATCAAGACCGCCCCGGGTGCCTCCGTCGTCTCCTCCATCTTCCTGATGGTCATGCGCGACCGTCTCTGGGCATTCGGCGACTGCGCCGTCAACCCGAACCCGACCGCCGAACAGCTCGGTGAGATCGCGGTCGTCTCCGCACGCACCGCCTCCCAGTTCGGCATCGACCCCAAGGTCGCGATCCTGTCCTACTCCACCGGCACCTCCGGCTCCGGCCCCGACGTCGAGCGCGCCGTGGCTGCCTACGAGAAGGCTCGCTCTCTTGACCCCGAGCTCGCCGTCGACGGCCCGCTGCAGTTCGACGCCGCCTGCGACCCGGGCGTCGCCTCCAAGAAGGCACCGAACTCCCCGGTTGCCGGCCAGGCAAACGTCTACGTCTTCCCCGACCTCGAAGCAGGTAACGCGGGATACAAGATCGCCCAGCGCACCGGCGACGCGCTCGCAGTTGGCCCGATCCTTCAGGGCCTGAACAAGCCCGTCAACGATCTGTCCCGCGGCGCCACCGTCCCGGATATTGTTAACACGGTCGCTATTACCGCAATTCAGGCAGGAGAAGCATAAATGTACTCACTCGTTATCAACTCGGGTTCCTCGTCCATCAAGTTCCAGATCCTCGACCCCAACGCCGGCTCCTCTGCCGAGCCGCTGGTGTCCGGCCTGGTCGAGCAGATCGGTGAGCCCTCTGGCCGCATCACCGTCAGGCACGACGGCAACAAGGAAGCTGCTGAGCTTCCCATCCCGACCCACAAGGAAGGCCTCCAGGAGACCTTCCGCATCCTCGACGGCCTCGGCGTTGGCCCGACCCAGCTCGACATCACCGCTGTCGGCCACCGCGTCGTCCACGGCGGCACCGTGTTCTCCGAGCCCGTTCTGATCGACGACGCTGTCGTCGAGCAGATCCGCGACCTCATCCCGCTCGCACCGCTGCACAACCCGGCCAACATCGACGGCATCGAGGTTGCTCGCGAACTGCTGCCGAACATCCCGCACGTTGCCGTCTTCGACACCGGCTTCTTCAGCAACCTGCCGGCCTCCTCCGCGGTCTACGCCATCAACTCCGAGGTCGCAGAAGCCCAGAAGATCCGCCGCTACGGCTTCCACGGCACCTCCCACGAGTTCGTCTCTTCCCAGGTGCCCGCACTCATCGAGCGCGACGCAGCCGAGACCCGCCAGATCGTTCTCCACCTCGGCAACGGCGCCTCCGCCTCCGCAGTGGCAAACGGCGAGCCCATCGACACCTCCATGGGCATGACCCCGCTGGCCGGCCTCGTCATGGGTACCCGCTCCGGCGACATCGACCCGGGCATCATCTTCCACCTGGTTCGCCAGGGCGGCATGTCCATTGACGAGATCGACAACCTGCTCAACCGCCAGTCCGGTGTGAAGGGCATCTCCGGCGTCAACGACTTCCGCGAGCTGCGCACCCTGATCGACGAGGACAACGCCGACGCCAAGCTGGCCTACAGTGTCTACATCACCCAGCTGCGCCGCATCATTGGTTCTTACATGATCCAGCTCGGCCGCGTTGACGCCATCGCGTTTACCGCAGGTGTCGGCGAGAACGACAACTACGTTCGCCGCGACGCGCTTGCTGACCTCGAGGTCTACGGCATCAAGCTCGACCTGGAGCTCAACGACCAGCGCGGCGACGGCCCGCGCGTCATCTCCACCGAAGACTCCACCGTGAAGGTCCTCGTGGTTCCGACCAACGAGGAGCTCGCCATCGCGCAGAAGGCTGCCGAGGTGGCTGCTAAGCAGGCATAGGTTGTAACTGCCTGTTGATTGAAGGGAGGCGCGCCGCAGGGATGCGGGGTGCCTCCCTTTTTGTGTGTTGGGGTTTTGGTTCTGGGAGTTGCTGGACGACCGCTTTGGATTGGGGTGTGTAAAGGGCCAGGTCGGGTGGTGCTGGTGTGACGTGGATTCGTTGTGGTCGTCCGGGGCAGGGAGCGTGTCTGCCAGACGACCGCTTTGGATTGGGACGTGTAAAGGCCCAGGTCGGGTGGTGCTGGTGTGACGTGGATTCGTTGGGGTCGTCCGGGGTGGGGGAGAGTGCCCGCTGGACGACCGCGCCGCGGAGGTTGCCTAGAAAGACCAGTTCGCGTGTTGCTCCTGTGGGAAAGGGTCGTTGCGGTCGTCCAACGACGAGCTTGCACCCCCGCGACGGCGCGGCACGTGTCCGGGGTCGGTGCTATGTATGAGCCATGTCTTTTTCGGGGGATAAAGAACTGGCAACTATTACGAGGCTCTACAAGTGCAGGCGCACCGCCGTGCTCACTGGCCCGGCGGCACTGCACGTGATGGGGATCAAGACACTGCGGCGCATCACATCAATCGACCTGGTCTTGCGCGGTGCTGCCAAGGCGAAGCGCAAAGACCTGTGGGGCAAAGGGGTTGTCTACCGCAGTGGGCGCCTCGACGATCAGCTGGTGGTCAGCTACAGGGGTTTCGAGGTGGTTCGGCTGATACGCGCGCTGTTCGACACATACCGCTACCACGGCAGGACCGCCGCACTGGTCTCCATCGAGTCCGCACTGCAGAGATC
>NZ_JAYWLR010000004.1:0-125082 GCF_040946405.1 Corynebacterium sp. LK2510
GTTTCCCCCTCGTCGCTTTGCGCTGAGGCTGCGTGGGAACAGCCCAAGCCAGTCCAAGCCAGCGCGAGCCGGCGTCACTAGGCTGGCGGGGTGTGACCGGAAAGCCCGGCAACGATCTCTGGAGGGATCCACTATGCGCCGCCCCATCACCTCGACCTACCGCCTGCAACTGCGCGGAGCGCACGCCGACCCCTCGGGTCGGCATTTCGGCTTCGCGGAGGCGGCGGCCCTGGTGCCCTACCTGCGTTCGCTCGGCGTCTCCCACCTCTACCTCTCCCCCATTTTCACCTCGGTCAAGGAGTCGAACCACAACTACGACGTCACCGACCCGACCGTGGTCAACCCGGAGCTCGGCGGCATCGAGGGGCTGCGCGAGCTGGCAGCCGTCGCGCACGCGGCCGGTCTCGGTATCGTGCTCGACATCGTGCCCAACCACCTCGGCGTGGAAACGCCGCGCTTGAACAAGTGGTGGTGGGATGTGCTCAAACACGGGCAGGACTCCGAGTACGCCTCGTACTTCGACCTCGACTGGCACGACGACAACGGCGCCGGAGGCAAGCTCGGCCTGCCTGTCCTGGGCAGCGAGGGCGACGAGAAGGAGTTCGAGCTCGTCCACCTCGACGACATCGACGAGGACGTGCTGAAGTACTACGACCACTACTTCCCGCTCGCCCCCGGTAGCTTCGGCGGGCTCGACGACGACCCCAGGGACGTCTACCGCCGGCAGCACTACAAGCTCATGTACTGGCGCGACGGGGTCATCTCGTATCGCCGGTTCTTCTCCGTCAACGGCCTGGCGGGCATACGCCAAGAAGACCCGCTCGTGTTCGAGCAGACCCACCGGGTGCTACGCCAGCTCATCTGCGAGGACGTCATCGACGGCATCCGCGTCGACCACCCGGATGGGCTGGCCGACCCCTTCGACTACCTCACGCGCCTGCGCGGCCTCATCGGCGACAACAGGTGGCTCGTCGTGGAGAAGATCCTCGGGGTCAACGAGCCACTTGACCCGCGCCTAGCTGTCGACGGCACCACGGGGTATGACGCCATGCGCGAACTCGACGGCATCTTCGTCGACCGCAGCGCCGAGGATTCGATGAGCATGCTCGCGCTCAGGCAAACCGGCTCCACCTGGGACGAGGCCGCCATCGAGGCGGCAGAACACCAGCTCAAGCGCGACGTCGCACGCAGCGAGCTCGGTGCAGAGATCCGCCGTCTGACGCGCGCGATCAGGCGCGACAACTTCTCCACGGCGGGCTCCACAGTCTCCGACGAAGAACTGACCTCCACCGTCATCGAGCTCGTCGCCGCGATCCCCGTCTACCGCGCGGATTACATCTCGCTGTCGCGCATCACGTCGTCGGTTGTGGCAGAGATGGCGAGGAAGTTTCCGTCGAGAAGCGCGGCGCTCGACCTCATCTCTGCCGCGCTGCTAGCGAACGGCGAGGCGAAGACGCGCTTCGCGCAGGTGTGCGGCGCCGTGATGGCTAAGGGCGTCGAGGACACGTTGTTCTACCGCGCGAGCAGGCTCGTCGCCCTCCAAGAGGTCGGCGGTGCCCCGGGACGGTTCGGTGTTGCGGCGGCGGAATTCCACCTCCTGCAGCAGGAACGCGCGAACCTGTGGCCGTTGGCGATGACCTCGCTGACCACGCACGACACAAAGCGCACCGAGGACACCCGCGCCCGGATGATCGAGATCACCGAGACCGCCAGCGAGTTCGCCGAGCTGGTCCACCAGGTTTGCGCCATCGTGCCGTCCCCTGACGCTGCGGCGGGACATTTCCTGCTGCAGAACATCCTCGGAGTGTGGCCGCACGACGGTGTCGTCACCGACGCCTTGGCGGCGCGCCTCCACGAGTACGCAATCAAGGCGAGCCGCGAGGCGGGAGTAAACACCTCCTGGTTCGACCAGGACGAGGCGTATGAAAAGGCGATCATCGACTGGGTCGACGCGATTCTCTACGGCCCCGCCACCTCCCTGATCAGCTCGTATGCGGCGCGGCTGCACCGTGGCGCAGTCCAGGTCTCCCTCGGGCGTAAGCTCCTCCAGTTGGTCGGCCCGGGTATTCCCGACACCTACCAAGGCCAGGAACTCTTCGACCTCTCTCTCGTCGACCCCGACAACCGCCGCTTCGTGGACTACACCATGCGCTCCCAGCTCATCGCGCGCTACAACGAGCTCACCGAGAGTACCTCGCAGCCTGTGGCGCACTTCCTCGCCGAGGGCGCGACACCGGCGCAGAATGGGGAGCAGACCGGGGCGTATCCCGAACTGATTGGCACCATCGACCGCGCGAAGCTCGCCGTTGTCTGCGAGGGGTTGCGTCTGCGCCGCGAGCACCCGGGGATCTTTGCTGCCGGGGACCACCAGGCTGTGTTCGCCGTCGGCGAGGCCGAAAACCACGTCGTGGGTATCGCCCGCGGCGTTGAAGACGCCCCCGGCGCCGACGGCCTCGCAGTCATTGCCCTGGCCACTCGCTTCCCCTTGCAACTGGAAGAGCGCGGCGGTTGGGGCGAGACCACGGTGACGCTGCCGCAGGGGGCGTGGATCGACAGGCTCACCGGCGCACGCTTCGAGGGCACCGTCGACGCCGCGGACGTCTTCGCGACACTGCCGGCGGCGCTGCTGGTTCATGAGCGCCTCGGCGCCGAGCCCAGCCGCGGGGTATTCTAGCGGGGTCTATGAGAAGCGAACGCGGACGCCGCACGCCTGCCGACCCCAGCCGCGCGGCCAAAGTTCCAGACGCGGTCATTGCCCGGCTGGGCTCTACCTACTTTTCGTGGCTCAACGCCCATCCCGATGCCCACACCACCTTCGAGCAGGTGCTCACCGAGTTGCTTGGGGACGCCGGCGTGAACTTTGATCGGATCGACGTGCGCATCAAGTCCTGGCCGTCGTTGAAAGCCAAGGCTCGCAAGGTGCGCGACGGCGCGCCGGTGTACCCGGACCCGTGGAATGACATCCGCGACATCATCGGGGCGCGGATC
Source organism: Corynebacterium sp. LK2510 (assembly GCF_040946405.1). NCBI lineage: Bacteria > Bacillati > Actinomycetota > Actinomycetes > Mycobacteriales > Corynebacteriaceae > Corynebacterium > Corynebacterium sp. LK2510. Next base: position 2,989 of record NZ_JAYWLR010000004.1, read on the forward strand.
ACCGTGCTGCATTCGACGGAGATCCCCGCCGTGCTCAAGCTCCTGGCGGATTCCTTCGAGGTGCTGCGCAGCGTGGACAAGGCCAAAGAAACCCGCGTGTCCGGCACGTTCGGCTACGGCTCCCACCACCTCATCCTCAAGGTCACGGAGGAGACGGAGAGCCTGGAAAGCTACGCCGGAACCGTTTTTGAGGTCCAGGTCCGCACGATTTTGCAGCACGCGTGGGCGGAGTTCGAGCATGACATCCGCTACAAGCGTGCCAACGGTGGTACCGCCGACCCCCAGGTTGACCGCGCGTTCGCCCTCGCGGCGGGGCTCATCGAACTCGCCGACCAGCAGTTCGACCAGATCGCAGGTATTGAGCAGCCGCAGCACAAGGTGGACGAGAACGACGACGCTGAGCTCACCCCGGAAACTCTTCCTGGGGTACTCGCGGTCCTGCTGGGCAGCCGCTTTCCCGTGTCACGCCTGGAGGACTACCGCTTCTTGCTTGAACTGCTGCGCGCGCACGGCATCGAAAAGGTCTCGCAACTTGGTGAGCTCACCACTGACGCGGACGTCGAGGCAGTCTCCACGACGCTGGAATACGCCTTTGCTCCGGGCCAAGTCCGCATCGTCGACGACCTGTTGCTCCACCGCTTCGGCCAGGACCACATCACGCGCACCGTGGATGCCGGCAAACGGCCGAAGCTGCGCCGCAGCCGCCTGGCCAAGCGCCTTGCCGCGCTGCGCGGCGACTAACCGCCTACCCTTGCCCGCGCAGCCTGTCGATGGCGCGGCGGTCCTTCTTCGTGGGACGCCCGGCGCCGCGGTCGCGCACCGGCAGCGAGGCGAAAATGTCCCGTGGAGGCGGTGGCGGGGACGTATCGATGTACATGGTGCGCGCGACCGGTGCGCCGACCCGCTTGCGCACAAGGCCTGTCACCTCGTACTCGAGGTAGCGGTGGTCCTTCCACACCCTGATTGTGTCCCCCGGCACTACCTGGGCTGACGGTTTGGTGGCTTGTTCGTTGAGCTTAACGTGCCCGGCGCGCACCGCCTCGGCCGATTGAGAGCGCGTCTTGAACACGCGCACGGCCCACAGCCAGACGTCGATGCGTACGGCCGCTCCGTTGTCGTTGGTCATTGAGTGTGACTCACCCCGGCAGGTGCCTAGAAATTATCCCGGTGGTTGACGATCTTTTGCACCTTGCTGTAGTTCGACCATCCGCCGGCTACGGCTGCGATGAGGCCGAGAGCTAGAAACAGCCAGGAATTGAGAAGGACCGCCAGGGCGAGTCCGCCGGCGAGACCGCCGCCTGCCCAGACGACGGCGTTGCGGGAGTAACGGCGCACTGCCTGTTTACGCTGTTCAATGGGGTTGTTCGGGCGCGGCTGCAAAGTCATGGGCTCTACTTTACCGTCGCAACTTCGACCCACGTGTGCTGCTCGCCGTCTGGCGCGCGCAGCTCGGCGCTGCCCTTGGTCGCGGACGCGAGGAGCTCCTCGACGCGGCTGAGCTCCTCCGGGTCGAAGGCCACGGTGTAGCGCGCCATGGTGGCGTATTCCACCTCAGCGATCTCAACACCCGCGGTGCGCAGCTCTGCCTCGATGCGTCCTGCCTCGGCGTGCGGCAGGTCCACGCGCGCCCGCTGCATTTTGCGGCGGGTCACCCGCTCGACCTTGGCGAGCGCCTCGCTGACCGCGGCCGTGTACGCGCTGACCAGTCCTCCAGTGCCGAGCTTGACGCCACCGAAGTAGCGGATGACGACCACCGCGATGTCGGACATCCCGGAGCCGTTGAGGACCTCGAGCATGGGGCGCCCCGCGGTGCCGGAGGGCTCCCCGTCATCAGAGGAGCGCGCCACGGGCTGAGCGCCGTCGACCCGGTAGATGTAGGCCGAGCAATGGTGGCGCGCATCGGGATACGCCTCGCGCGCCCGGGCGATAAGATCGCGCGCTTCTTCTTCGGACTGCGCCCGCTCGACCCAGGTGATGAATCGCGAGCGCTTGATCTCGAGTTCGGCCGTGACCGTATCGCCGGCGCGCGGGCACTCGTAGGAATCGGCGGTGGTGGGTCCGGACATAGTACGGGTAATGTTACCGGGCAGCGCCGCAACCACCGCACCCACGTGTCTGTCTCGGCCTATACAGTGGCCTGTATGCCAACACCAGCGAGGTTCGATGTGTGGGCGCCTTTCGCCCACGACGCGAAGGCGACTGTGGACGGCGCCATATTTGACATGGAGCACGACCCGTCGCGCCCTGGCTGGTGGAAAGTGGCGGGCGATATCGTCCCGGAGCACGGACAGCGTTATTCGTTTTCGCTGTTCAACGGCACCGAGTGGTCGAAGCCTCTGCCGGATCCGCGCACGCGCTCCCAGCCCGACGGTGTCCACGGCCCGTCCGAGGTGGTCGCGACCGATTTCCCGTGGAGTGACGGCGCTTGGCGGGGCCGCGAGCTGCGCGGCCAGGTCATCTATGAACTGCACGTGGGCACGTTTAGTCCGTCGGGGACGTTCGCGGGGGTCGTCGATAAGCTCGGCTATCTTCTCGAGCTCGGCGTCACCACAATCGAGCTCATGCCCGTCCAACCCTTCGGCGGCGAGCGCAACTGGGGCTACGACGGGGTTGACTGGTTCGCGGTCCACGACGCCTACGGCGGGCCCGAGGGCCTCAAAGAGCTTGTCGACGCCGCCCACAACGCCGGCATCGGCGTCATCATCGACGTGGTGTTCAATCACTTCGGCCCGGACGGCAACTACAACGGCCAGTTCGGCCCGTACCTGACTACGGGCCGCACCGACTGGGGGGACGTGATCAACCTGTCCGGGCCCAGTTCGGACGAGGTCCGCACTTTCATCCTCGATGCGGTACGCCAGTGGCTCGACGAGTTTCACATCGATGGCCTGCGCCTCGACGCCGTCCACGCTTACGACGACCGCCTCGCCTACTCCATCATGGAAGAGATCCGCCGCACATCCGACGAGGTCGCGGCACAGACCGGCATCCCCCGCACCATCATCGGCGAGACCGACCAGAACGACCCGCGCATCATCAACGACGAATCCGTCGGCGGCTACGGGCTCTCCGCGCAGTGGTGCGACGACATCCACCACGCCATCCACACCCTCGTCACCGGCGAGAACCAGGCGTACTACATCGACTACGGCACTCTGCCGATCCTCGCCGATACCCTGGCCAACGGCTACCGCTTCCGCGGCGACTATTCCGAGTACCGCCGCCACACCCACGGCCGCCCGCTCGACCTCGACCACGTGGCTGCCTGGCGGTTGATCGCCTACACAACGACGCACGACCAGACGGGAAACCGGGCCGCGGGCGACCGACCGTCGCAAAGCTTGAGCCCCACGCAGCTCGCGCTCAAGGCCGCCGTCGTGCTGTTCTCCCCGTTCACTCCCATGCTGTTTATGGGCGAGGAGTTCGCCGCGCGCACGCCGTTCCCCTTCTTCGTCTCCCACACGAACGACGAGCTCAACAGGCTCACCGCACAGGGGCGCTTCACCGAATTCTCGCGGCTTGGTTGGGACCCGGAGGACGTGCCCGACCCCGCCAACCAGCAGACCTTTGACAGCGCACGGCTGAGTTGGGAGTTCGACGCGGACCAGGACGAGATGTTCGAGACCTACCAGGCGCTTCTCGGCGTGCGCGAGCAGTTCCACCTGGCCCGCGAGAGCCTGCGCGACCTTTCCGTCGCCCACGGCAACCCCGAAGACGGCGAGAGCTGGTTGCACCTGGGCTACGGCGATGTGTCACTCGTGGCGAACTTTGGCGCCGCCCAAACGACAGCGCCCGTCGGGGGCAGGCTCGTGTACTCCTTCAACGACCCGGTCGTCGAGGCCGCCCGCACGACGCTCGGGCCGTGGGAGTTCGCCATCATCGAGCACGGCGCGCGCAGCTAGTTCGCGACGATGAACTCGTATTCCTGTGTACCCGGCAGCAAGCGGCGGCACTCTATCGGCGATCCCTCCATCCGCTCGAGCAACGGGTCGAGGTCACTCGCCCTGCTCAATTCCAGGCCAACAAGTGCCACGCCGGTTTCGCGGTTGTTCTTCTTCAAGTACTCGAACAACACGATGTCGTCGTCCTCGCCGAGGATGTCGGTCAGAAACGAGCGCAGCTGCCCGGGCTCTTGGGGGAAGTTGACCAGGAAGTAGTGCTTGAGCCCGCGGTGGACCAGGGAGCGCTCCATCACCTCGGCGTAGCGCAACACGTCGTTGTTGCCGCCGGAGATGACGCAGACGACTGTGCTACCGGGCTCGAGGTTGACGCTGTTGAGTCCTGCGACGGACAGCGCGCCGGCGGGCTCCGCGATGATCCCCTCGTTCTGGTACAGCGCGAGCATCTCCGTGCACACCTCCCCTTCCTCGCTGGCGATGAGGTGGAGTCTGCTCTGGTTGCGCTCGAGGATTTCGTAAGGGAACTGCCCGGCGCGCTTGACGGCCGCGCCGTCAACAAACGGGTCGATCGAGTCCAGGGTGACGGGACCGCCCTTGGCCAGCGCGAGTGCCATCGACGCCGCGTGCGCCGGTTCCACGCCCACAACAGAGGTGCGCGGCGACATGTCTGCCAGATAGGAGATGACGCCGGCGGCGAGGCCTCCGCCGCCGATGGGAACGATCATGTGGTCGAGCCGGCGGCCCAAACCGGTGAGCTGTGTAAGCACCTCGGCGGCGACGGTTCCCTGGCCGATGACGGTTTCGCGGGCGTCGAAAGGCTCGATGATCGTAGCGCCCCGGCTGAGGGCGTACTCGCGCGCGGCCTCGGCGGCCTCATCGAAGGTGTTGCCCGTGACGACAAGTTCGATCGCGTCGCCACCATGGACGCGGATCCGGTCGCGCTTCTGCTTCGGGGTCGGCTTCGGCACGAAGATCGTGCCCTGGATGTTCATCGCCCGGCAGGCGTACGCCACGCCCTGGGCGTGATTGCCCGCGGACGCGGCGACGACACCCGCGCTCGCCTGCTCCGCGCTGAGCGAAGCAATGTTGAAATACGCCCCGCGGATTTTGTACGAGCGCACGTCTTGGAGGTCCTCGCGCTTGAGGTAGACCTCGAGGCCGTGCTGCTGCGACAGGCGCGGGCAGTACTGCAGCGGGCTCGGCTCGATCACGGTCGAAATCGCTGCCTGCGCCGCCTGAATGTCCGCGGCGTGTACTTCGTGGTGGTCGCAGCTAGTGGGGACCTGATGCACGGTTGCGGAATTCATGGTCGTTTAGTCTATCGCCCAGTTGGCCGCGCCGTGGCGGAACCTATGACTGTCTCGATTCGTCGCTCCGCCACGGTTTACCTCGTCTTCACCCAACGGCAAAGCAGAGTTGACCCTGTCGACACGCTGCGGGAATCCTGCCCTGATACCCCTGGAGCACGTAACGATTCCTGTGCCGGGTGCTACCTCAGCACCTGGCCGCAACGAAAGGTTCACCCGTGCTCCTCGGCCGCCACCTCCGCGCCAGCTCGACTCGTAACGCTCTCCCCGCTACTGCCCTCGCCCTCGCGATCGGATCGATCACCATCGCAGCTATTCCGGCCGGTGCCGCTGTCGTCGATACGCCTGTGTACGACCAGGCGGCCGCATCGACAGTCAAGCTCGATGTTCTCGGTTCATACGACACGGGCATCTTCGACCAATCCGCGGCCGAAATCGTCGCGTTCCACGCCGCCACCAACCGCCTGCTCACGGTCAACGCCGAAAGCGGCCAGATCGACGTCATCGATGCTTCTGACCCGACTGAGCTTTCCCTGATCGGTTCCGTCAGCGGCGGGGCCAACACCACCATCAACTCCGTGGCGGTGCGCGCGGATGGCCTCGCGGTTGCCACTGTCGAGCCGGACGCGGATAAGACACTGCCCGGTGAGCTCATCTTCTTCGATGCAGGAGCCGAGGACCTTGGCGAAGTTCTTGGCCGCGTGACGGTGGGATCCCTGCCCGACATGGTCGCGCTGACCGAGGACGGCGCCTATGCGTTGGTGGCGAACGAGGGCGAGCCGGCCGAGGACTACTCCGTCGATCCGGAAGGCAGCATCTCCGTAGTGACGCTGCCTTCCGCTGTGGCCGCAGCTTCGCAGGGTGACGTGCGCACAGCAGGCTTCGATGCGTTTGAGGGAACTCTGGCAGACAAGGGCGTGCACATCTTCGGCCAGGTCGGTGCGTCCACCACCGAAGCCCAGAACCTTGAGCCGGAGTACATCGCCACCGCCGGCGGCAAGGCCTACGTCACGCTGCAGGAGAACAACGCCGTGGCGGTCGTCGACATCGCCACAGCCACCGTGGAGGACGTCTTCCCGCTCGGTTACATCGACCGCACCGAGGTTGCCCTGGACGCCTCCGACAAGGATGGGACCATTAATCTCCAGAACTGGCCCGTGAAGTCCATGCTCCAGCCGGATTCCATCGCTGCCTACACCGCAGGGGGTACGACCTACCTGGTCCTGGCCAACGAGGGCGACGCGCGCGACTGGGATGCCTACTCCGAGGAGGCGCGCATCAAGGACTTCGGCAACGCCAAGAAGGGGGTTCCTGCGCTTTGCGACGGATTCGCCGGCATGACCGCTGAAGAGATCGCTGACTTCCAAAGCGATGACAACGCCGGACGCCTCAACGCCACCACATCCCGCGGGTTCAACGAAGAGCTGGGCTGCTACGAGGAGATCTACGTCTACGGCGGGCGCAGCTTCTCCATCTACACCGCCGACGGTCAGCGGGTCTTCGACTCCGGCAGCGAATTCGAGGAGATTACTGCCGAGGTCCTGTCTGAGTTTTTCAACTCAAACCACACCGAGACCTCCTTCGATACCCGCTCCGATGACAAGGGCCCGGAGCCGGAAGGCGTCGCAGTCGGCGAGGTCAACGGCCGGACGTACGCGTTCATCGGCTTCGAGCGTGTCGGCGGCGTCATTGTCTACGACATCACTGACCCAGCGGCGCCGGTTTATCAGGCATACATCAACAACCGCGACTTCTCTGTCAACATGAAAGAGGTCGCAGCCACCGGCGATCCCGCAGCCATCGCCGCGGGCCTCAAGCAGGCGGGCGACCTCGGTGCGGAGGGACTCGCCTTCATCCCCGCCGAGGACTCCCCGACAGGCACGGCCATGCTTGCGGTGGGCAACGAGGTCTCCGGTACGACGACGCTCTTTAAGGTGCAGTCGCTTCTCGACGCCTCCCCCACCACCCCAGCTCCGAGCAGCTCGCGCTCCACCGCTGCTGCTGGAAGCTCGGCGAGCTCGGTTGGGTCGTCGGCCGCCGCAGGCGTTTTCAGGATTCTGGCGGTGCTGCTGGGCGCGGCAGCAGCCGTCGCCGGTTTTGCTTTCCACCAGGGCTTGCTTCCCGCGCAACTGGTGGAGGCCATTACTGCCCTCCAACTGCCCACTATATAATTCAGTCCTACGCATCGAATCGGTATATGCCGGGCTTAGCTTTCTTACAGAAAACAGATAGACTCGGCGGACGAACGCCGGTTGAGGTCTTCTCCGAGGTTGCGAAACGCTCGGTCACGGGGGCCACGTTAAGCTATGCCGGCGATCCCACAACGATCTCGTTTGCATTGTCAAACACGACAAAGGAGCCCCTCATGAAGCGCTTTTCTACCGCAGTTGTCGCCGTCGCGACTGCCCTGTCCCTCACTGCTGCCCCGGCTATGGCGCAGTCCAATGATGATCAGCCCGCCACCGACTCTGCTTCGGGTTCCTCCACGGGTGTTCTCGTGGCCACCGCAACCGGCATCGCCGCTGCTGTTGCCACTACTGCAATGATCGTTGGCTCCAACCCGACCGGCATCAACAAGATCGTCGATCTGCTCCAGGCAAACGGCGTTCCGGTTCCGAACGTTCCGCGCTTCTAGGGCTGGCCCCAGCCCCTGCGCCGCGTGTTGGCGCCGCACGGCCCCGCCTCATCGATTCGATGGCGGGGCCGTTTGTGATGTCGGCCAATGAGACGGCGAGGTTCCTACGAGGCGAGAATCCCCGCGCCGAGGTTGGCCTTCAAATCGCCCATTAGGCTGGCGGAGCGCTCCACGCGCAAGTGGTCGCCGAGAACCATGAGACGCGCCTGGTCGCCGTGGACCAAGTTGAGGTAGACGTCCGAGTCACCGGGGTTCGCCGAGAGTACTTCCTTAAGTTTGCGGATCGTTTCGAGGGTGCATTGCTCGGTGCGCAGCGTTAAGCGCAGCGGCAATCCAGCACCGTTTCCGGGCCCAAGCTCTGGGACCTTGACGTCGTCTCCGAATAGGCTCATGCGCTCGTCGCGGATCGACACGTGAGCCTTGACCAGGATGATGTTGTCCTCGACGATCTGGGGCGCGACAAGCGCGTACACCTTGTTAAACAGCAACACGTCGACCTGCGCACCGCCGTGGTCCTCCACCGTGACAATCGCCCAGGGGGAACCGTCCTTCTTGGAGAACCGCCTATCGACGCTCGAGATCAACCCTCCGATGGTCACCTCCGCGCCGTTGCGCATCTCGCCGGAGAGGATGTCAGTCAGGCGAGTGTCCGTCTGAGCCGCGATCGCCTCCTCGAAGCCATCGAGCGGGTGGCCGGAGACGTAGAGGCCGAGCATCTCGCGCTCGAGCGCCAGCATGTGCTTGCGGTCCCATTCGTCGTCCGGAACCTCGATGGCGAACACTGCGGATCCGCCACTGTCCTCGTCGCCGCCAAAGCCCGCGAACAGGTCGAACTGGCCCTTATCAGCGGCCTTCTTCGTCGTCAGCACTGAATCGACGGCGTCCTCGTGCACGAGCATCAAGCCCTTGCGGGCGTGGCCAAGCGAGTCGAATGCCCCTGCCTTGATGAGCGACTCTGTAATGCGCTTGTTGCATGGCAGCAGGTCGATCTTGTCCAGGTAGTCAGAGAAGCTTGTGAACGCCCCCTTCGTGCGGCGTGTTTCCTTGATGGACTCCACCACTTCGACGCCGACGTTGCGCACGGCGGCAAGACCGTAGCGGATATCGGCGCCGACGGCCATGAAGTTCTCTTCGGACTCGTTGATGTCGGGCTGGAGCACGCTGATGCCCAAGTGACGGCAGTCGGCGAGGTAGATGGCCGACTTGTCCTTCTTGTCACCGACAGAGGTCAAAAGAGCCGCCATGTACTCGGCGGTGTAGTTCGCCTTCATGTAAGCGGTCCAGTACGACACAAGCGCGTACCCGGCGGCGTGGGACTTGTTGAACGCGTAGGACGCGAACGGCTCGATCGTGCCCCAGAGCGCATCCACCGCAGCCTTGGAGTAGCCGTTCTCAGCCATGCCGGCGGAGAACTTCGTGTACTCCTTGGCCAGAACCTCCGGCTTCTTCTTACCCATGGCTTTGCGGAAGCCGTCTGCTTCGCCGGCGGTGTAATTTGCCACCTTCTGGGAGATCCTCATGATCTGCTCCTGGTAGACGATCAGACCGTAGGTCTCGTCCAGGATCTCGCGCAGCGGCTCTTCCAGCTCGGGATGGATCGGGGTAATCGGCTTACGGCCGTTCTTACGGTCGGCGTAGTCCCAGTGAGCGTTGACACCCATCGGGCCTGGGCGGTAGAGCGCCAGCGAGGCAACGATGTCGTTGAAGCCCGTCGGGCGCATGCGCTTGAGCAGCTCCTGCATGCCGCCGGAGTCGAGCTGGAACACGCCGAGGGTGTCACCGCGCGAGAGAAGTTCGTAAACCGCCTCGTTGTCGATGTCGAGCGCCTCGAGGTCGATCTCCTCGCCGCGGTTTTTGCGGACGTTCTCGAGGGCGTCGCCAAGCACCGTGAGGTTGCGCAGGCCCAGGAAGTCCATCTTCAGCAGGCCGATGGCCTCGCACGCCGGGTAGTCCCACCCGGTGATGATGGCACCGTCAGAGGGGCGCTTCCACATCGGAATGTGGTCCATCAGTGGCACCGAGGCCATAATCACCGCGCAGGCGTGCACACCGGCCTGCCTGACCACGCCTTCTAGGCCGCGGGCGGTTTCGTAGATCTTCGCCACGTCGGGGTCGGTCTCGATGAGGCTGCGCACCTCGGCCGCCTCCGGATAGCGCGGGTGCTCGGGGTCGGTGATACCGGACAGCGGGATGTCCTTGGCCATGATCGCCGGCGGTAGCGCACCATTGATGCGGTCGGCCATCTGGAAACCGGGCTGGCCGAAGTTGACCTTCGCGGCGTCCTTGATGGCCTGCTTGGTCTTCACGGTGCCGAAGGTGATCACCTGGGCGATCTTGTCCTCGCCCCAGCGCTCGGCGGCGTAGGTGATCATCTCGCCGCGGCGGCGGTCGTCGAAGTCGATGTCGATATCGGGCGCGGACGGGCGTTCCGGGTTGAGGAATCGCTCGAAAAGCAGGCCGTGTTCCATCGGATCGATGTTGGTAATCGTCAGCGCGTAGGCGACGAGGGAGCCCGCCGCGGAACCACGGCCCGGGCCGACGCGGATGCCGATCTCGCGGGCGTGCTTGATCAGCTCAGCGACGATGAGGAAGTAGGACGGGTAGCCCTTCATATCGATGACGTCGATCTCGTAGTTCGCGCGCTCGGTGTAGTCGGCCGGCACCTCGGCACCCTCGAATCGCTCCTGCAGGCCCTTGTGCACCTCCTTGCGCAGCCACGTCGTCGGGGTCTCTCCCTCGGGCACGTCCGCGATCGGCATGCGGTCGTGCGGGTGTTCTTCCCACAGCTCGCTGTAGTCACCGACGCGCTCCGCAATCCACAAGGTGTTGTCGCAGCCGTCGGGAACAACCGTGTCCCACAGCTCGCGCATCTGCGCCGCGGACTTGATGTAGTAGCCGGTGCCGTCGAACTTGAACCGGTCCGGATCCAGCAGCGTCTTGCCAGTCTGGACGCACAGCATCGCCTCGTGGGCGGGCGCCTGCGTCTCCAACACGTAGTGGCAGTCGTTGGTCACCAGCGGCGGCAGGTCGAGTGCCTGGCCGATGCGCAGCAAGTCGTCGCGCACACGCCGCTCGATGTGGAGGCCGTGATCCATCAGCTCGAGGAAGTAGTTGTCGCGCCCGTAGATGTCCTGCCACATCGCGGCAGCCTCGAGAGCCGAGTCGTACTGGCCGAGGCGCAAGCGGGTCTGCACGTCACCGGACGGGCAGCCCGTGGTGGCGATGATGCCGTCGGCGTACTCGGCGATGAGCTCGGCATCCATGCGCGGCCACTTGCCTAACTGGCCCTCGTACGACGCGAGCGACGACAACCGGAAAAGGTTGCGCAGCCCGGTCGCGTTCTCCGCGATCATCGTCTGGTGGAGGTAGGCACCCGAGGCGGAGACGTCGTCGGATTTCTGGTCCGGGGTGCCCCACAACACGCGCTTCTTGTTCAGACGCGACTCCGGAGCCATGTAGGCCTCGATGCCAATAATTGGCTTGACTCCAGCGTCGACCATCTTGCGGTAGAACGCGTTCGAGCCAAACATGTTGCCGTGGTCAGTCATGCCGACCGCCGGCATCTTCTGCCGCACGACCTCCTCGGCCAGAAGGTCCACCTTGGCCATGCCGTCGAGCATGGAAAACTCTGTGTGGTTGTGCAAGTGGACGAACGAGGAGTTTTTGGCCATGGGGCTCATCTTAACGGGATGGTCAAGCGGGCCCGTGGGCGTCGATAAGCACGAGCCCGCAAGGCTTATCGACGCCCGATTTACTCGTAGCGCAGCGCGTCAATCGGCTGCATCTTCGCCGCCTTCGACGCAGGGTACGCGCCGAAGAAAACGCCGGTGGCAAGGGAGAACAAGAGAGAGACGAGCACAGCGTCAAGAGGCGGATAGACGAATGCGTCGAAGGAGGCGGTGGCGATCATGCCGATCGCACCTCCGAGAATGACGCCAATGACGCCGCCGATGAGGCAGACGAGCATCGACTCGACGATGAACTGACTGCGGATGTCGTTGCGGGTGGCGCCGAGCGCCTTGCGCACACCAATTTCGCGGGTGCGCTCCGTCACCGTGATGAGCATGATGTTCATCACGCCGATGCCTCCAACGAGCAGCGAGATGCCGCCGATCGCCGCGAGAACCCGGGCGATGATGCCGAACACGCTGGTCAGCTGCTCCATGCTCTGGGAGAGGTCGAGGACCGTGATCTCGTAGTTGTCGTTGCGCTGGTACCAGCGATCGACGTAGCTCTGCAGCTCCGATTGGAAAGCCGCGGTGTCCACATCGCCCGCGGTCTGCACGCTGAACTCAGTCACAGAGGTCACCGGCTGTCCTAAGCGGTCAGCCGCGGTCACCGGAATGTAGACGTCGACCGAGGTGTTCGCTCCCCCGCCGCCGAAGGCGGTCATGTTCTGCTGCTCGAGCACACCGACAATGGTGAACACCGCGGTCTGAGTGTCGACAGTGAAGTCGACGCGCTCGCCGAGCGCTGCCTGGGCGTTGCCGTCGAAAAGCGTGTCCACGAGCTCCGAGGACACCACAGCGAGCGGGCGTTGCCGGTCCACGTCATCGGACGAAAGTGCGCGACCGTACTCGACGTTGAGGTCGCGCATCGTAAACGAGTCCGCGACCACCGGGTTGAGTGTGGCCGCACCCTGGGTGGAACCGTACGCCATCTCCGCCTGCATGGCGTTGGCGTTTGACACGTCCACGCCCTGCACCCGGTCACCGAAATGTGCACGCAGCTCGTCGAGCTGCTCCAAGGTGACCCTGTCCCGATCGTCGCTCGGCGGAGCGGAGCCCATGAAGGCGAACGGGTCGTCGCTGCCAGTAGAATCGTCGCGCTCGTGAACCGTCACCATGTGGCGGGTCGCACCGACGCCCTCGATGCTGGACATGACCTGCTTCTGCAAACCGGCGCTCAGCGTCATGATCACAATGACCGCCATGATGCCGATGATGATGCCGAGCAGCGTCAGCAGGGAGCGCAGCTTGTTGGCGTTGAGGCTCGACGCGGCGAGCCTGAAGTTCTCGCGCAGGTTCATCGCGGATCCACCTCCGTGTGAGCACCTGTAGAAGGCGTGCGAATCCCGCTGATCCGCCCGTCCATCATCTCGACGATGCGGCCGGTCTCCTCCGCGAGGTCCGGGTTGTGGGTGATAAACACGATGGCTTTGCCCAAGTCCTGGTTGAGCTCGTGGAACAGGTCCATGACCATCCTGCCGGTGGACGAGTCAAGGGCGCCGGTTGGTTCGTCAGCGAGCAACAGGTCCGGGTCGTTGGCGAGGCTGCGCGCGATTGCCACGCGCTGCTTCTGGCCGCCCGAAAGCTCGTTGGGGTTGTGGTGCAAGCGCTCGCCCATGCCCACGCGCGCAAGCAGCTCGGCGGCGCGCTCCTCGCGCTCCGCTTTGCCCACCCCGGCGTACATCATCGGCATGGCGACGTTTTGCAGGGCGTCGATACGCCCGACGAGGTTGAAGTTCTGGAAGATGAATCCGATGTTGCGGCTGCGGTACACCGCCAGCTCATCATCGTCCTTGGCGTAGACCGGCTCGCCGTTGAACGCGTAGGCGCCCTCAGTGGGCTTGTCCAGCATGCCGATGAGGTTCATCAGGGTGGACTTGCCACAGCCGGACGGGCCGACAATGGAGACGAACTCGCCCTGCTGCGTGTGGAAGTCGATGCCGTGCAGCACCTTGACCTCACTGGGCTCGCCGGGGTTGTAGGTCTTAACGATGCCGCGCATGTCGATGAGCAGGCCGGTATCCGCCATGACGGAACGGGCGGCATGGTCTGCGGCGGCACCGTCAAACGCGCGCGATGCGGTGTCTGTCACTGCGCCCGTCCTATCCACGGTCGGCGTTCCGGGCCTGCTCCACCTGGGCCGGATCAAAGTTCGGGTCGTCGATGGTGACGGTGTTGCCCACCATGTCGCGGTAGCGGTCCGGCCAGTTGATCACAATGTCACCCGGCTCGAGCTCACCGCCGGTCACCGCAATGTCGACCTCGTTAGCCGCACCGGTTTGGACCGCGCGCTCCTCGACGGTGCCTTCGCGGCCGTCCCCACTGGTGGACAGGACGAGTACTTTGCCGTCGACGACAGCGTCGCGCGGGACGGACAATGCCTGGGGAGTCTCATCCGTGATGACCTCCGCGCGCACGGAACCGCCGAGAAGCAGGCCCTCGGTGTCGCCCTCGACCTCAATCTCGATGGGGAACATGACACTTCCGCTGCCGCTGGCGCCGTTGCCGGCATCCGGGCGCTGCGAGGCGGCACCAACCGGAGCGATCTTGCCCACCCGGCCAGTGAACTCCTTATCCCCCGTGGCGGTGGACGTGAACGTGACGCGGTCGCCGGGCTTGATCGAGGAAACGTCCTCCTCGCGCACCTCTGAGCGAATCAGCAGGCGCGAATCGTCGGCGATCGTGAGGATCTTGCCCTGCGGGATATCGCCTTCCTGGACATCGACGCTGGCGACGACACCGGCCATCGGCGCGTAAATGGTGCTCTGCTGCACCTGGTACTCGAGCATCCCGTCGCTTCCGACAGTGGCTCCCTGCGCCAAGAGCTGCTGCTGCGCGAGTTGATCCTGCATCGCCTGGGCCTGCGCTGCCTGAGCCTGGGCTTGGGCAGCTGCCTCCTGTTGCGCCGCCTGCGCTGCTTGCGCGGCCTGGGCTGCCTGCGCAGCTTCGAGCTCAGCCGGGTTCAGTGCCTGGTCCTGCGGGCCGGGCTGGCCGGACGGTGCACCCGGAATGCCCCGGGGTGCGGCGGGCATCTCGGGGTGCGGTGCCGGCTGCGCGGGTTCCGCTGCCGGGCCACCCAGGATGTGGCGAAGGCCCGGCACGTGGCGCTCGATGGCCGGCAAGATGTTGGAGCCGAAATCCGGGGCAATCGACGGCAGCGCCACCGTGTGGACCTTTGAGGCGTAGACCATCGTGGGGGCGCTGGCACCCTGGGGGCGGTTGCTCACGGGTTGCGCCTGCAGCTGCGCTTGCGCCGCTGCCCGCTGCTGCTCCTGCTGGTCAATCTGGCGACGCAGCTCCTCGGTGTCCATCTCGACGAGGAACTGGTCCGCCTGCACGCGGTCTCCGACCTCGACAGCCAGGCGCGTGACCTTGGTCTGCAGCGGGGAGGTGATACTCAGCGACCTGACAGGAGCGATCTGTCCTTTCAGCACCACACTGTTGGTCACGTCCGCGACGTCGGCGACCGTGTAGTCCCCCGCTCCCAGTCCGTCGCCATTCTCGTTGCCGCCCCCACCAATGCCGCAGCCAGCGGCGAATAGTGCCGTTGCTGTCACGGCGGCCACGCACGCGTGCTTCATGCGCAGACGCCCGCTGCGGTAGCGGCGCGCGGACGGCTCGACGGTCGGACTCGTTTGGGAGGTGTGGTGCACCTTGTCTCCTCACGGGGGTTGGCGCGCGACGTTGAGAGGTCGGATCTGGGTCGTCGGCGCGCGGAAAACTGTCCCGGTGAACTATACACCCCGTATATGTGCCCTCCCCTGCGCTGTTACCCGCACGAACTTGCTCAGCGGGTGTGCGGCGACGCCGGCGACACGCCGAAGGCTCCCCAGACGGCATCGGGTTCCAGCACCTCGACTGCGGCCACACTCTGGCGCTCAGACAGTGCGCGCACCACATCACCGGTGTCGTAGACCACCACGCCGCTGACTATCTCGCCGTGGTACTCGACCCCGACGGATTCGGCGGCTTGGCTCACGCGCGCAGCTTCTGTGAAAAAGACGCTCTCCCGCTGCGCCCCGCCGACGGGCTCCGGGATCGCCCGAGGTGCGAGCCCGGGAAAGACCACCGCCCCGACACGGCGTGCAGGCTCAACGGCTCTCGACGCGGCGGCGAATCCGGTCTCGGGCTCAAAGGTCACCAGCGCGTACGCCTTCTCGTCCCCGGGTGCCCGGTCGAGCGACTCTTCAGCCCGCTGCCGGTAGTGCTCCCAGGACTCCCCTGCCTCCATTCCCAGCTGGTCGCCGGCTATCGTCGGCGCCTGCTGCACGTGCGTGCCCAGCGCCCCGAGCCCGGTGACACCCGCTGAAAAGGCGATGACGATACCCGCCGCGGCGAGCGCCGGTCTCATGCGGACCGCAGAACGTCGAGGGCGTGTGTGAGGTCCTCCGGGTAGGGCGACTCAAGCTCCATCCACGAGTTCGTGCGCGGGTGGGTGAAACCCAGCTTGGTGGCATGCAGCCACTGGCGGGTAAGGCCGACGCGCGAGGCCAGGCCCGGGTCCGAGCCATACATAGGATCGCCCACACAGGGGTGGCCGACAGCGGACATGTGCACGCGAATCTGGTGGGTGCGGCCTGTCTCCAGGTGGACCTCGAGAAGCGACGCCTCCCGGAACGCCTCTATGACCTCGTAGTGGGTCACCGAGTGGCGCCCGTCGGAGGTCACCGCGAACTTCCACCCCGCAGATGGGTGGCGCCCGATCGGCGCGTCGACGGTGCCGACGATGGGGTCAGGCAAGCCTTGGACGACCGCGTTGTAGGTCTTCTCCACCGTGCGCTCGCGGAACGCGCGCTTGAGCACGGAGTAGCCCTGCACGCTGTTGGCCACAACCATGATTCCGGAGGTGCCCACGTCGAGGCGCTGGACGATGCCCTTGCGCTCGGGCGGCCCGGCGTCGGGAAGCTCAAAGCCCATCGCCTGCAGCCCGCCGACGACGGTGGGCCCTTCCCACCCCAGCGTGGGGTGCGCGGCCACGCCCACGGGCTTGTCCACGGCGATGACGTCGTCGTCCGAGTAAATGATGTCGAGCCCTTCAACGCGCTCGGCCGTCGGCATCGGCGTCGTCTTCGGGGCGGGCAGCGTCGCCTCGATCATCTCGCCGGTGCGCACGCGGTGGGATTTTTGGACCTCGGTGGCGTCGACAAGCACTGCTCCCTCGGCGATAATCTCGGCCGCCACCGCACGCGAGAGGCCGAAGAGCTTTGCGACGGCCGCGTCAATCCGCATACCGTCAACCCCCTCTGGGGCGGGAAGTGCGCGGAACCTACCGTCCATCGTTCGCACCTCCGGCAGACTCACGGGACTCACCAACAAAGATCGACACAACGAAGATAGCCACGCCAACCGTAATGGCAGCATCGGCCAGATTGAACACCGCGAAGCTGCCTACAGAGATGTAGTCGACCACGTGCCCGAACCAAAATCCCGGCTCGCGCGCGAGGCGGTCGATGAGGTTGCCGAGCGCCCCGCCCGCGATCATCGCCAGACCCACCGCCTCGCCCCGGTGGGCGATGCGCGGCGCCGCGACGAGAGCACCGATGACGAACGCAAGCTGGATAGTGGTGAACAACCAGGTCGAACCCTGCCCCATGGAAAACGCTGCACCGGGGTTGAACAGCAACAGCAGGCGGAACCAGTCGCCAATGACGGGCACGGGCACGCCCGGTTCAAGGTTGGCCAGCACAAGCTGCTTGACTGCCTGGTCGACCAGCCCGATGCCGAGCATCCCGGCGACGATGCCCGCACCGAAGCGGCCGAAACCGCCACGGCGCCGCGCAGCGCCGTTGGGCGTGGCGTCCTGCGGAGCAGACGGAGTCGGCGTTGTCACTCCAGTTACCCTTGTCGTTCCAGTTGACCCAGTGGTCCCAGTTTTCCCAGTGTGAGATTCCATTGACCGCAACTTTAGTCAATCCGACCGCGCAGCCCCGCCCCGAGGCTGTTCGCGGGTGATTGACTCAGGACGCTGGACTCCGGGACGGATGCTGGGGTGCGGTAGGTTCGAGACGTGATCACCCAGCGACTTGTTCTTCCTGCGGCTGCGGCCGTCGGTCTCGCGGCGACCCTGACGGCCTGTGCCTCCGGCCAGGACGATCCCCTCGAGGGCATTCCTGCTTTCCCCGTCGACTCCCCCGACGTGCGCGTCATTGAGCAGGGCACAGACCCGCGCATGCTCACGCTTTCCGCAGACGCGGTCAGCAGCGAGGAGTGGACCACGACCGTTGCCGTCCACAACGGATTTGAGCAAGATATCGTGGCCGCCGACTCCGTCTCGCCGACCGCCCCGGCCGGGGGCAACGTCGACACCATAACCCTGCCCCTTGCTATCACCGCTGGCACGGCCCCCGCCCCGGGTGACCGGGAACAAGACGCCGAGCGCGCCGTGCTGTTCCGGGTCGAGGAACCAACGCACTCGTCGCTGCCGGTGTCCCAGGACGTCGGGACTGCGGACGGCTTCCTCATGTCGTGGCGTACTCTGCTCAACGGCGCGGTGAGCACCCTCAAATTGCTCGCTCCGGATGGCTCAACCACCACGGGCCGCGCAGATGTCGAATCCGCCCTGCTCACCCACACCTCCACCACCGTGGTCTTCCCCGACGAACCCATCGGCGTGGGCGGAACGTGGACGGTAGACAACCGCGTCACCGGCGCAGCCGCGTTCGCACGCACCACCACGTATGAGGTGGAGAGCATCGAGGGCGACATTGTCACCCTCAGTGTCTCGGTCGAGGAGCGCCCCACGCAGCGCAGCTTGGCCATCGATAACGAAGCCGCCGGTGAGCTCAACGGGCAGACCCTGACCGTGGAGGACTCCTCCACTACCTCAGAGGGCCGCATCACCGTCGACCTGAGCAAGCCCATCCCCACCGACGGCGCAGTCAAGGCCACCACCCGGGTGATCTACACGGGCCCCCAGAGTGACATCAAAATCGTCCAAGACATCACCACGGCGGTCGAATACGGCGAGTAGACTTGCAACATGGTTGCACCTATACACATTGGTCTTGACGGGGTCTCTTTTTCCTACCCCGGCGGCCGCCGTGTGCTCACCGACATCTCCTTTGCCGTCCCCTCTGACTCCGTGACCGGACTGATCGGGGAAAACGGCGCAGGCAAATCAACTCTTCTGTCAGTCATCGCAGGTGATGCGATCCCTGACACCGGAATCGTCACCACCCCTCCGGTGACCGGATTCATCGCGCAGGAAACCTCGCTGCCGTTCACGGAGCCCGCCTCGGCGCTTATTGAGGCCGCCGTGACGGAGCTGCGCCAGGTCGAGCAGGACATCACGGAGCTGTCCGCCCGCATGGCTGAGGACGCATCAGCCGCAGACGACTTCGATCGCGCCCTGTCGCGCGCCGAGAACTCGGGGGTCTGGGAGCTCGATGCGCGCATCGCGACCGTGCTCGCCGGCCTTGGCCTGGCCAATGTGGATTTGTCTACCCCGCTCGGTGAGATGTCCGGCGGGCAACGGCGCCGCTTCGCGCTGGCCACGCTACTGCTGCGGCCAGTGGACGCCATGGTGCTTGATGAGCCGACCAACCACCTCGACGACGAGGCCGTGGACTTCCTCATCGGCGAGTTGGAGGCCTTCCGCGGGCCCGTGCTCGCCGCGAGCCACGACCGCTATTTCCTCGACTCTGTGTGTGATGGCCTCATCGACCTCGACCCCGGTCTGGGTGCCGAGGGAGGCTTCGGCGAGGACACCCGTCAGGGATCGCGGTTTACTGGAACCTTTACCGATTATCTGAAGGCCCGCGAGGTGCGGCGCCGGCGCTGGGAGTCCGATTACGCAGCCCAGGAGCACGAGCGTGCGCGCCTGGAAAAGGCCGCGGAGCAGAGCGCGGACGACATCTTCCACTCGCACGAGAACAAGACGGAAACCCGAAAAAGCGCGAAGTTCTACGCTGATCGTGCCGCCAAGACCGTGGGCAATCGCCGCCGCGCGGCGGAGAACCGTCTGGGCGAGCTCGAGCGCTCCGAGCTGCCCGCCCCGCCGCAGCGACTCGCGTTCCGCGGCCTGCCCGCACACACCGCCGCCAGCCTCGGAGTTCCGGCTGTGGTGGCGCGCGATCTCAGCGTCGACGGGCGTCTCGCGCCGCTCGATCTCAAGCTCCAGCCCGGCCAGCAGCTTCTCGTCGAAGGCCCCAACGGCGCCGGCAAGTCGACGCTGCTGAAAATCCTTGATGGCACGCTTGCCGATTACGACGGTGAGCTGATCATGCCGGAAGAGATGACCGTCGCCCGTCTCGAACAAGACGATCAGTGGACGGACTTGTCCCTGTCAGCCGCCGACGTCTTCGCCGCGCGCAGCCCTGACGGGGTTCCCACCCTGGCCGAGATGGGGCTGCTGTCGGAGGAACAGGAGCTGCAGCCGATGTCGAGCCTGTCGCTGGGTCAGCGCCGGCGGGTTTCCCTCGGCGTCATCTTGGCCTCTCCCCCGGACCTTTTGCTTCTCGACGAGCCCACCAACCACCTCTCTTTAGTTCTTGCCGAGGAGTTGGAGGAGGCGCTGCTCGACTTCGCGGGCACCGTTGTCATCACCAGCCACGACCGCTGGGTGCGCCGTCAGTGGCGGCGCCGGATCGAGCAGAAAGACAGCCGCGCCAGAATCCTCACCCTGTCCACGTTGTGGACGGATGAAGTCTGGCGCGAAAAGCTGTAGTTTCTGCGGTCTGGTTTTAGAGGGCAGGTGCTGCGGGAGCCTCAGGGGCTACCGGGGCCTCGGGAGCGACAGGAGCCTCAGGGGCTACCGGTGCTTCCGGCGCGACAGGAGCCTCGGGAGCTGCCGGCGCGCCGGCCTCGCCGACGGGTGCCTGGGTGCGGCACATGTCCGGCACCTGCTCCGGCGGCAACGTGTTGGTCACCAGGGTGCAGGCCCAGGACTGCGACAGCTTCCAGTTGCCGCCCTCGTACATGAACTCGACGTTCTCCGCGAGCTGATTCTGCGCGTCCGGCGCGGTGAAGCTCACCGTGGCCAGGGCGGTGTTCGGGGAGTAGCCCGGCAGGACCGGGTCGACGACCTGGAAGGCGGCGCCGGACTGCTGCTGGGACTGCGCCATGACGTCGAAAAGCTCGGGCGCGGTCTCGCCACCCTGGACGGTGTTGACGCGCTCCTCGATCGGCAGGTTCGGATCCGTCGCGCGCACGAGCACGGCGTTGAGCTCGGCAGCGGTGGGCAGCTGTGCTGCGGGCGCCTCGGCCACGCTGCTGGTCGCGTTGGGCGCGGTCGCATCGGTCGCGGCGGTGGAGCTGCCGTCACCGTCGTTGGAGCAGGCGGCCAGGCTCAGCGCGGCGCCGAAGGCGGCGATTGTTGCGGTGATTTTTGTCGCGTTCACGGTATCTCTCCTTGATGGGCCACAGGCTCCGCCGGCGGCTCGTCTCGCGTACGCCCCCGAAAACGGGCGGCATCTAACCGGACTAAGGTTACCGGTGAAATCTCACAAACCTCAATCAACACACTGGTTAATCCCCGAGCCAACGCCATGACAGCACCCGTATCCCCCTCCTTCGTCCTCGTCATTTCCACCGGCGGGACCATCGCCTCAACGACTGACCCTGCCTCCGGCGCGCGCACCCCGTCCCTGTCCGCCGAGGACCTCGTCCGCGCCTGCGGCACCACCGAGGAGGTCCGCGTTTACGACGCCGCCACCCTCGATTCGTCCTCGATGACCCTCGCGGATGTCGACGTCATCGTCAGGCTCACGCGCAAAGCGCTTGACGACGCCCACATCGCCGGCATCGTCATCACCCACGGCACCGACTCCATGGCGGAGACCGCCCTCGCCCTCGACCTGGTGCACTCCGATCCGCGACCCGTCGTCCTCACCGGCGCCCAACTGCCTGCAGACCACGACCGCGCCGACGGGCCGGCCAACCTGAACCGGGCGATCTCCCTGGCGGCGGATTCCCTGTCGCGCGGGCGCGGCGTGATGGTCCACTTCGGCGGCGACACACTCGCCGCGCGGGGCATGCTCAAGCGCGACACCGGCGACCTGCGCGCCTTCGACATGTCCGCCCCGCTGCCCCTGCCCCGCCCGGCCGCCGTGGAGCCTGCGCCCCTCGACGGGTTCACCGTCCCGATCCTGCGAGCCTGGCCCGGCGAGGATGCGTCTTTGGTGGACATGGTCACCTCCACCGGCCCGGACGGAATCATCATCGAGGCACTGGGCTCCGGCAACGTCTCGACCGAGATGGGCGCCGCCATCGGCCGTGCTCTCGAGACTGGAATCCCGGTGGTGATTTCCACCTCCGTGCCGTTCGGTGAGGTCGAGTTCGCCTACGGCGGCGCCGGCGGCGGGGTGAGCCTGGGCGCGCACGGGGCCCTGCCGAGCGGGTGGCTGCGCGCCGGCCAGGCCCGCATCGCGCTGATCACCGCTTTGGCCACGGGCACAGACCCCGCGGACCTACTCGGCCTCTAGCCAGTCCTGCCACGCCAGCGAATCGACGGGATCCGCCTGGGCGAGGTCAGGGTCGTCGGCGCGGAGGCTGACCGCGCGCCCAGGGCCTGTCGCGCGCGTTTCGAAGCGCACGGTGACCCACCCGCTACCGCTGCCTTGGACCCACCCGTGGCCGTACTCGGGATGGTAGACGTCCAGTGTCGCCCGCCACTGCCCTGCAGGGACTGGAGCCGGAACCTGCTCGACGGGGGCAGAGGGGACGTGGTCGCTCACACCGGTTTCATAGTCGGTCACGAGGTGGGCGCGCTCGGCAATGCGCTGGTCGAGCTCGGGAAAGAGCACGTCCTGCAGGGCTTCCTCCAGCCCCGAAAATGACACCCCGACCAAGCGGATCGGGCCAACCTCGCCCGGGTAGCGCACGAGGTTGTAGGCCGTGGCCAGCAGGGTTTCGGCATCATCCGTCGCATACGGCAACGTTGCAGAGCGCGACTCGATGCGGAAATCCGCCATGCGCAGCTTGACGGAAACCGTGCGCGCTCCGCGGCCGTCCTTGACTAGGCGCTGGTGGGATTCTGCGGCCGCGCGCTGCAACGCGGCGTCAACTTCAGCGCGGGTGAGCAGGTCTGTTGGGTAGGTGTGCTCGGCGGAGATCTGCTTCGCCTCCGCACGCGGGGCGACAGGGCGATCGTCGATGCCGCGAGCCAGCGCCCACAATTGTTTACCGAGGACACCACCGAGCGAGATCTCGACCTCGCGTTCGCTCAACGCCGCGAGGTCCCCGATGGTCTCAACCCCGGCGGTCGCGAGCTTCGCCTGCGTTACGGGTCCCGCTCCCCACAACTCGCCGACGGGCAGGGGATGCAAGGTCTCCAGTTGGGTGGCGTGCGCGATGACAAAGACACCGTCGGGCTTAGCCAACCCCGATCCGATCTTCGCGTACTGCTTCCCACTGCCCGCGCCTATCGACGACGGCAGACCCGTCTCCTCCTTGATCGCCGCGCGCAGCGTGTTGGCCCAGTCGCGGACGGCGTCCGGGGTGGCGTCGACAAGCTCCGGCGGCTCGAGGAACGCCTCATCGACGGAGAGTTGCTCGACGACGTCGACGTGGCGGGCAATGACCTCGAACACGCGCCGCGACGCCGTGGAATACACCGACCGGCGCGGAGCGACAAGCACCGCCCCGGGCCCGACCAGGCGCGCGGCGCGGTGCGTGGGCATGGCGGAGCGGGCCCCGTATTTGCGGGCCTCGTAGCTGGCTCCGGCGACCACTCCCCGGCCGGTGACTCCAGCGACGAGCACGGGGCGGCCCTTGAGCGTGGGGCGGGTGAGCTGCTCGCAGGAGGCGTAGAACGCATCCATGTCGATGTGCAACACCCAGCGGTCCATGGTTTATATAGTCTATATAGAGAAATGTTGCGCTTCGGAAACCTGCTAGTGGTATAGGCAAACTTGTCCCCACCCATTACATGAGGAATTGCCCTAGGAAATCAAGACCTGATAATCAGTGGAGGAGGGTTTGCACTCGGCGCCGCCATCTGTGCAGTTCCCAGCGTAGGCTGGGCAGCATGCACTGTAGTGGGGGGCATCTTGACAGGAGCCGCTGTCGTGTTGAGCAATAGCCGTGTATGTAAGGGGTCGATTAGGATTCACTACAGTTGGGCCGAAATTGTTCGCTGGACCGAGTGCAAGTAAGAGTAGGCAACAATGATTCACTTTTCCCCAAAATCAGCAGTCATAGCTCTAATGGGTGCTATATTGACCATTTACATTGGCGTCCGCCATCAATCGATTCTAGGCGTCCTGCTGATGGTAGCTATTACTCTCGTCGGAGTTTGGTTGGTAAATCACTACAACCAAAATCCTTAAGCTTCGAGAGTTTCGCTTTGGGTAGCGATGAGAAAAGGCTCTGGGCTGCCCGGATAGGTTCACATTTGCGGAATTTTCGTTGGAAGCTTTTCAACCAGCCATCACATAGACCAGAGAAATAAAACTACGTTATTTCCGCGGTAGAACGCGCTACCGGGAATGTCATGGCGGAGTACAAAAAGCATGAATCAGCAAGGCGAGCAACCCAGAGCCCTCTATCGGAGAACCTACCAAACCCACCTACGTGTCTGCGCTCAAGGTCTTCTGATCCTCAGCGCAAAACGCGCCATCAATTGAACCAACCGCAGCTAAGATAGCCTACGTGCCTTCTGGGTCGAAGGCCAGCCCCACATGCTCCGTTCTAACCGGCATCATCGAAGAGATCACATAGATTAGGGTTTAAACAGTCCGCGGAAACGCGAAAAAGCGCGACGAGCACTGGCGGCACAATGTTAGACAACCCCACTGCGACTACCGATCGCCTAGAGCGACGCGCCGGAGACCCCCATAAGGCCCGCCGGCGCCCACGCTCTCATCATGTCAGCCGTTCTTGGCCACGTCGGCGGTCACGCCCTCGACGACCTTGTGCGCTCCCTCGCCGGACGTGAAGACCTCAAAGGAGGTCGCCAGGGTCTCTGTAGCGATGCGGTCAGCGTGGCGATCGGCCCACTCCTTCTTCTCTTGCGGAACGACAAGCTCGACGGAGATGCGGTCGGAGACCTCGAATCCCTCGTTCTTGCGCGCGTCCTGCAGACCGCGGATCACGTCCGCCGCCCAGCCCTCGGCCTCCAGCTCCGGAGTGACGGTGGTGTCGAGCACCACCAGGCCATCCGCCCCGCCGGGGGTCTCCACCCGGGCGGTGGAATCCGGGTTCTCCGCGACGAGACGCTCGGTGTAGAGCTCCGGGGTGAGCACGATATCGCCGTCAACGACAACGTTGTCGCCCTCGCGGACGTAGTTGCCGGCCTTGACGTTCTTGATCGCGCGCTGGACGTCGCGGCCAAGCTGCGGGCCCGCGGCCTTCGCGTTGACAACAACCTCGAAGGTGCCGGCGGAATCGACGTCGTCGGTCAGCTCGATGTCCTTGACGTTGACCTCGTCGCGGATAGTCGCGGCGAAATCCTCCAGCTGGGCGGAGTTGGGCACAGCCACGGTGAGCTTCGGCAGCGGCAGGCGGTTGCGCAGCTTGTTCGACTTGCGCACCGAGCTGGCCGCCGAGCACACCGCACGGGTGGCGTCCATGTTCTCCACGAGCGCGTCATCGGCAGGCAAGTCGCTGGCCTGCGGGAAGTCTGCCAAGTGGACGGAGCGCCCACCGGTGAGGCCGCGCCACATCACCTCGGAGATGTACGGAAGCAACGGTGCAGTCACGCGGGTGAGCACCTCGAGCACCGTGTAGAGAGTGTCGAAGGCCTGCGGGTGCGCCTCCTGGCCCTCCCAAAAGCGGTCACGGGAGCGGCGCACGTACCAGTTGGTCAGGGTGTCGGCGAACTGGCGGACTTCGTCACATGCGTCGGCGATGCGGGTGTCAGACAGCGCCTCGCCCACGTTCGCCACCAAGTCGTGCGTCTTGGCCAGGATGTAGCGGTCGAGCACGTTGTCGGAGTCGACCGACCAGCGGGCCTCGGTGGAGGCGTAGAGCTGGAGGAAGCTGTAGGCGTTCCAGATCGGCAGCAGCGCCTGGCGCACGCCCTCGCGGATGCCCTGCTCGGTGACGATCAAGTTTCCACCGCGCAGGATCGGCGAGGACATGAGGAACCAGCGCATCGCGTCCGAGCCGTCCCGGTCAAAGACCTCGTTGACGTCCGGGTAGTTGCCCTTGGACTTCGACATCTTCAGCCCGTCGTTGCCCAGCACGATGCCGTGGGCTACAACCTTCTTGAACGCGACGCGGTCGAACAACGCCGTGGACAGCACGTGCTGGACGTAGAACCAGCCGCGGGTCTGCCCGGAGTACTCCACGATGAAGTCCGCCGGCTGGCGGGCGTCGTGCTCTTCGACGTTCTCGAACGGGTAGTGGTACTGGGCGAACGGCATGGATCCGGACTCAAACCAGCAGTCGAGCACGTCCGGCACGCGGCGCATCATCGACTTTCCTGTCGGGTCGTCCGGGTTCGGGCGAACCAGCTCGTCGATGTGCGGGCGGTGCAGAGAAGCCGGGCGCGTGCCGAAGTCGCGCTCCAGCTCCTCGAGCGAGCCGTAGACGTCCACGCGCGGGTACTCCGGGTTGTCAGAGACCCACGCCGGCACCGGCGAGCCCCAGTAGCGGGTACGCGAGATGTTCCAGTCGCGCGCTCCCTCGAGCCACTTGCCAAACTGGCCGTCGCGGATGTGCGACGGGATCCACTCGATCTCCTGGTTCAGCTCCACCATGCGGTCGCGGATCTCGGTGACCTTGACAAACCACGCAGGCAGCGCCATGTAGATCAGAGGCTCGCCAGAGCGCCAGGAGTGCGGGTAGGAGTGCACGATGGTCTGGTCGCGCAGAACGCGGTTCTTAGCTTTGAGGTCACGAATGATGTCGCGGTTGGCGTCGAAAACGAGCGTGCCCTCGTACTCGGGCACAAGCGAAGTGAACTTGCCGTCCGCGTCCACCGGGATGACCAGGTCGATGTCGTAGCGCTGGGTGGTGGCCATATCGTCCTCACCGAAGGCGGGTGCCTGGTGGACGACACCGGTGCCATCCTCGGTGGAGACGTAGTCGGCGACGAGCACCATGAACGCATTGGCGTGGTCGGCGAAGTGGTCGAACACCGGGGTGTATTCGAGGCCCTCGAGCTCCGCACCGGTGAACGTGGCCAGCACGGTCGGCTCGCTACCGAGTTCCTTGGCGTAGGCGCCCACGAGGTTGGTTGCCAGCAGCAGCTTCGCACCCGCGAAACCCTCCGCTCCGTCCTCGGCGACCTCGACGAGGGAGTACTCGATTTCCGGGCCGACTGCGAGCGCGAGGTTCGACGGCAGGGTCCACGGGGTGGTGGTCCAGGCGATCGCCGCAGCGCCGTGGAGCTCGGGGTGGTTCTCCCACGTCTCATCAGCCGGGAAGCCGTCGCGCGCGCCGGTAAACGGCAGCGTCACGGTGACGGTCGGGTCCTGGCGGTCGCGGTAGGAGTCGTCGAGGCGAGTCTCCTGGTTCGACAACGGAGTGTGCTCCGCCCATGAGTATGGCAAGACGCGGAAGCCCTGGTAGATCAGGCCCTTGTCGTAGAGCTCCTTGAACGCCCACATGACGGACTCCATGAAGTTAGCGTCCATCGTCTTGTAACCGTTGTCGAAGTCGACCCAGCGGGCCTGGCGGGTAACGTAGTCCTCCCACTCACCGGCGTACTGCAGGACAGATTTCGCGCAGTACTCGTTGAACCGCTCCAGGCCCATCTCCTCGATCTGGGCCTTGTCGGTGATGCCGAGCTGCTTCTCCGCCTCCAACTCGGCGGGAAGGCCGTGGCAGTCCCACCCGAACACGCGCGGGACGTGGTAGCCAGCCATGGTGCGGTAGCGCGGGACGATGTCCTTGACGTAGCCCGTCAGCAGGTGGCCGTAGTGCGGCAGGCCGTTGGCGAAGGGCGGGCCGTCGTTGAAGACGTATTCCTCGCAGCCTTCGCGGTTTTTCAGCGACGCCTGGAACGTGTCGTCCTCGCGCCAGAACCGCAGCACCTCCTGCTCCATCTCAGGGAACTTCGAGCTGCCGCCGGTGAGGTCGACCTTAGGGTAGACGCCTCCCACTTCTGCCATGGATTCTTCTCCTCCACTCACGTTTCATATGTTCTAAGTGCAGGGACGCGGTTTCCCGCGCGGTACCACCCTGCTTGGGGCCGCGTGCGCGACCCCCACTTCATTCGTGGTGAAGGATGTGACGTCTCCTGTAACGTCCGGTTCTACTGGGCTGCCGCGCTGTGCGGCCACTGTTCTTCCGGAAACGCTCCCCGGTGATGGCCGGATCACAGCGTGCGCCAAGATTGATGCGCTCCCAGCATAACCCAACCGCACCGCGGTGTGTCGAGTGGCTGGCGCCACACCCTGGCGCGCTTCAACGACGTTTGCGGGCAGTGACGCCGTGGGGAAACGCACAACGCCCCGGCACGTGCGTGCCAGGGCGTGTCAATCACGGTTAAGCCGAGAGTTTACTTCTCTGCGGAGCCACCGTTCGGAGCGAAGGTGCCGCGGGTCTCGAGCTCCTCGAGCTGGGACTGCAGCAGCGTCTTCAGGCGGGTGCGGTACTCGCGCTCGAAGGTACGCAGCTCCGCGATCCGGTTCTCCAGAGCGGTCTGCTGCTGCTTCACGGTGTTCATGATCTCCGTGTGCTTGCGCTCGGCATCGGACTGCAGCTTCGCTGCCTGCTCCTCAGCCTGGCGGATCTGCGCCTCGGCACGGGAGTTGGCCTCGTTGGTGGTCTCGGCGGCCTTGCGCTCGGCGTCGGTGACGAGCTGCTGGGCGCGAGCCTCAGCCTTGGAGGTGGTGTCCTTGGCCTGCTTGTCAGCGTTTTCGAGCTGAGTGCGGGAGCGGGTCTCCGCATCCTGCAGCTGGCGCTCAGCGGCGGTACGCGCCTCGTCGAGCATGGTGCGGGCCTCGGCGTTGGCGTCGGCGGTGACGCGGTCTGCCATCTCCTGGGCCATGCCGAGGATCTTCGCGGCCTGGACGTGCGTGTCAGCGGTTGCGTCACCCTTAGCAGCGGCCGGCTGGTTGTCGGCCTGGGCGACAGCCTGCTTGGGCTCGGCAGATGCCGGAGCGGCCTGAACGGTGCGCTTGCGGGCGGCCTCATCGGCCTCCTTGCGTACGCGTGCCACCTCGTCCTTCGCGGAGCGGGCGTCGTTCTCGGCGCGGGTCTTGGCTTCCTCGGCGGCACGCAGCTTCTGCTCGAAGTCAGCACGTACCTCGGCCTCGATCTTCTTGCGCAGCTCAACCTCGTTCAGCTGAGCAGTCTTATCAGCCTGGGTATCACGCACCGGCGCAGCAACGGTGGTACCACCCTTGCCGAGCTCCTCGACGCGGGCGCGCAGCTCGTCGTTCTCGTCCTGCAGCTGCGCGAGGGTGTCCTCAACGAGGTCGAGGAACTGGTCGACCTCGTCCTCGTTGTAGCCCCGCTTGCCGATCGGCGGTTTGCTAAAGGCGACATTGTGCACGTCTGCTGGTGTGAGCGGCATTTGCGATCCCTTCGTTTGTTTCGCACCCGCCTACGCGGGCGCGCGAGCGAAACCCAGAATACGGGATTCACCCAGTCAGTTCATTGTAAGTTGTCGTTTATGTCCCAAGAGTCTAGCTGAAACAGGCTCGTGCCAGCCTCATTTATACTCTCATGGTCCACAAGAGGGTGAGTTTTCGTTCGCTACTGCCCTGTTTCCCTAGCCCTGGACACCAGGGGCGTCTAGAGGAATGGGTTGACCAGGAATGCGCGGATGACCACCTGAAGCAGGCTCAGAATCAGCAGCAAGGCGATCACGCTGATGTCCAGACCCACACCGCCATTGAGCCGCAGCGGGGGGATCATCCGGCGCAGCGCCTTCACCGGCGGATCCGTCACTACGAACATGGCCTCGGCAACGATCATGAACCACCGAGGGGGTGCGAACTCCCGAGAGAACGACTGAACCATCTCGGTGACCAAGCGGATAATGACCAGCAGGGAGTAGATTCCCACCAGCGCGTACAGAAAAGCTCCAATCAATGC
This sequence comes from Corynebacterium sp. LK2510, assembly GCF_040946405.1. Classification (NCBI taxonomy): domain Bacteria; kingdom Bacillati; phylum Actinomycetota; class Actinomycetes; order Mycobacteriales; family Corynebacteriaceae; genus Corynebacterium; species Corynebacterium sp. LK2510. Next base: position 32,486 of record NZ_JAYWLR010000004.1, read on the forward strand.
CACGGGGACAGCCTACCTGGCACTCCGATTTGCAGCGGCATGCCACATCACCGACCCCGAAAACGAGTAACGCCCAGCCGCCAGGTCAATCCAGGCGGCTGGGCGAAACTTGGGCATTTATCGTCGCTAGCGCAGGTGCGCGGCGCGCTGGAGCTCCGTCTTGGTGAAGCGGCCGTGCTCCGGGGTGATAGCGAAGATGCGGCGGTCCGTCTCAAGGCCGCGGGAGAGGTTGTGCATCTGCCCGCGCAGCGCGAAGCACAGGCCCGCGGCGAAGTCGATAACACGCTTGGCGTCTGCGGACTCGAGGTCCGTCAGATCCATGAGCACGACGTCGCCGTCGCGGAACGGCTCGCCGATCTCCTTGGCGTCGTTGTAGGAGCGCGGAGCGGCAGTCACGATCGACGGTGCGTAGTCGCGCGACGCGGCTTCACGGACGTCGCGACGCGGTGCGCTGGCTGCGGGCTCGTATCCGCGCGCATGTGCGGTCTCTGCACCACGGTCGGCGCCCCGGTCACGCCCGTAGGCGGTGGAGCGGGATTCAGAATACTGCGGCTCGTCGTAGTAAGCCTCGTCATCGTTGTACGGACCGAGTCCGAAGAATTCCTTCGCGCTACCGATAAGGGACATGGTTGGTGTGCTCCTGGGTGTGTTGAAAATGCTTGTCTCGCGTCTGTGCCGCAGTGCCTCAGCGTCGCTGTCAGCCTACGGAACGCGGTCCCAGCACGCCGGTTCCGACACGCACGATGTCGGAACCGCACGCGATTGCCTGCTCAAAATCGCCGGACATGCCGGCGGAGAGCACCAGCGGGCGGCCGAGGGAGTCCGAGTGGGCGTCGGTAAGCGAGCGAGCGTGGGTGAAGACCTCCGTGGGGTCGGCGTCGAGTGGTGGGACGACCATGAAGCCCGCAAACTTCAGATGCTGCGTGTTAAGCACGGCATCGACAACATCGTCGACATCCTTTGCTGCCACTCCCCCGCGCTGCGCATCACCGTCGGCCGAGAGCTGCACCAAACAGGGCAGAGTGTCGCTGGTGCGCTCGTCGCGCTCAAGTGCGAGCTCCATGCCGCGGTCGAGCCCGTGCGCGAGCTTGATCGAGTCGAGCGAGTGGACCTCGCGCGCCCAGCGCGCCACAGCATTGGCTTTCTTCGATTGGATCTGGCCGATCATCGCGATGCCGATGTCCGTCCCCGTCGCCGCCAGCTCCTCAGCCTTCGCGCGCGCCTCCTGCTCGCGGTTTTCCCCCACGAGGTCGACCCCCAGCTCGGCGAGGAGCCTCACGTCCTCGACGGGGTGGAACTTGCTCACCGGCAACAGCCGCGCGGATCCCGGGGCGCGACCCGCGGCGGATTCGGCGGCACGGATGCGCGCGCGGACCGCCTCGAGGTTCGCTTTGAGTTCGTCTTTCCTAGTCATTGGTTGCCTTTCCTGCCTCATCCGTAAGCCAGATCACTCCGGCCTGCCGGCCTGTCGTACCCTCTCGGCGGTACGAAAAGAAGTCCGCGTCCGTCACGGTGTCACGCGGGTCGGCGTCGATGTGGGTGATACCGCACTCTAAAAGCTGTCGCACCACACCTGCGCGAATATCCAGGCCGGTTGTTCCTTTCGCAGTGCGCGTCATCGAACCAGGCAGATGCTTCTCGACGTCCTGCGCCATCTGCCGCGGCACCTCATACGATTCTCCCGCGGCGGCGGGCCCGAGCAACGCCTGGATCGCAGCGGGCCGCGCCCCAAGCTTGACCATTGCGTCGACAGTGTTGCGCACGATCCCGTTGCGCGCGCCCATCCGACCCGCGTGCACCGCGGCGATGACGCCGGCGTGGTGGTCGGATAGCAGAACCGGGGTGCAATCGGCCACCAACACACACAACGCGAGGTTGCGCTCGGTGGTGACGAGGGCATCGGTCGCTTCGACGGGCTCCGGGCGTGGCCCGTCGACAACGGTGGCGGTGTTGGTGTGGAGCTGTTCCATCCACACGAAGCGCTCACTTGGCACGCCGAGCACGTCGGCGAGCCGGTGCCGGTTCGCGGCGACATTGTCCGGGTCGTCTCCGACGTGATCGCCGAGGTTGAAGGAATCGTAGGGAGACGACGACGTCCCGCCCGCGCGGCTTGTAAAAACCATGCGGACGGGACGGGTCGTGCTCGTCTGAGTGCCAGTGTCGTGCGCAGGTGCCATGACCAACACCCTAGCGAAGACGCACTGGCGCAGAATTAACGCAGGAAGTCCGGCACGTCGAGATCGTCGAAGTCGTCGGCTGCCGAGCGACGGCCGCGCTCGTCGCGCTCAGAGTGAGTGAACAGGCCCGAGGAACGCTCCTCGTAGCGGTGGCGCGGCTGGTAGCCGTCACGGGTGGTCTCCGGTGCCGGGGTGGTGGAGCGGTCGTCGAAAAGCGAGCCGCGGCTCGGTGCCGGTGTCGCGGTTTCGCCCGCGGTGGCAGGCTCGACCATGACGCTGGTGCCGGCCGGGGCCTCGCCCTGCTGGGAGTCGGGGCGCACATTGGCCTTCTCATCGAATCCGGTGGCGATGATGGTCACGCGGACCTCATCGCCCAGGTTGTCGTCGATGATGGTGCCGAAAATGATGTTTGCATCGTCGTCGGCCTTCTCCTCCACGATTGAGGCCGCGGCGTTGACCTCGTTGAGGCCGAGGTCGGATCCTCCTGCGACCGACAGCAGCACGCCCTTCGCACCCTCCATTGTCGCCTCGAGCAGCGGAGAGTTGATCGCCTGCTCAGTTGCCGTCATAACGCGGCCCTCGCCGCGAGCCGAGCCGACACCCATCAACGCGGATCCGGCATCCTGCATGACGGAGCGAACGTCAGCGAAGTCGACATTGATCACACCCGGGATGGTGATCAGGTTGGTGATGCCCTGGACACCGTTGTGGAGCACCTCGTCCGCCGCCCGGAAAGCCTCCATCATGGACAGGTCGGCGTCGCCAAGCTGCAGCAGGCGGTCGTTCGGGATGACGATGACGGTGTCGCAGACCTCCTTGAGGTTGTCAATGCCCTCCATCGCCTGGCGGGTGCGGCGCTTGCCCTCGAAGGAGAACGGGCGGGTAACAACACCAATGGTCAAAGCGCCCATCTTCTTGGCGATACCCGCGACGACCGGTGCGGCGCCGGTGCCTGTTCCGCCACCCTCGCCGGCGGTGACGAAGACCATGTCGGAGCCCTTCAGCGACTCCTCGATCTCCTGCTTGTGATCCTCGGCGGAGGTGCGTCCCACCTCAGGGTTCGCGCCGGCACCCAGGCCGCGGGTGGCTTCGCGGCCGATGTCGAGCTTGGTGTCGGCGTCGGTGAACAGCAGCGCCTGCGAGTCAGTGTTCACAGCGACGAACTCGACGCCTTTGAGACCTTCCTCGATCATGCGGTTGACGGCGTTGACGCCGCCACCGCCGACACCGACGACGCGGATCATGGCGAGGTAGTTTGCGGGAGAGGTCATGGAGAAGTCTCGCCTTTCATGTGATGGGGCTTTCCGTAAAGTAACGGATTCCATCATGGGGCACGAGACAAAAGATTTGCCGGTTTTAACTCGGCGTGTCACAACCCTAAACCCCAACTTTAGGGTTGTGACCTGGGGTTTTACACTACTTCACCGTCATGAGCTCGGGATTGGAGACGTTGAATTCACGCCCCTCGCGCGTAATGATCGCATCGAGCGCCAACGCTTTGTTCGCGTTGTCCTCGGACGCGCCCCAGATGACCAACCGGTCGTCGGCAAGCGTGAGCTCGAAGTTGTAAGCGCCGGTCGCACTGACCTCGAGAACTTGCCCGCGCGAGCGCTCGCTCACCGCTGTTGCAATCGCCACCGCGTCCGCCCGGACTCCGTCGTCTTGGAGAGCGGAGCCGGAGATCTTGATTGCCCCCGGCGGCGGGACATCCTGGGTGAATTCCTCGCCTTCGCCGTTGATCAGGTGCGCCGCGCCGTCGCCTTCGATAAACGCCACGGCGACGTTTTCCTCGACGATGACCTCGACAGCCGAGGGCCAGTCTCGCTTGACCGTCGCCGATTTCACCCACGGCAGCTGGACAACGCCCACAGCCGCGTCACGCATGCTCACCCGGCCCATCGGGGTGCCCTCGGCGATCCCCGTGGCCGCTTGGATCTCCTCGGTTGTCAGGTGTTGCTCCCCCTCCACGTTGATCGCCTTGACAGGCATCGCGGGGGTCAGCGGCACGATAGCGGCGACGACGCCGATAAACACCAGGGCAATGCCGACAGTTGCGGCTCGCCGACGGCGACGCAGGGCAGCCTCTCGCTTGGCGACGCCCTCCGCCCGGCGCCGCTCCTCCTCCTGCTCAGGGGTCAGGGCGGGTTGCGGGGCTGGCTCGGGTGCCGGCTCGGGCTCGGGCGCAGGTTCAGGGGCCGGCTCTGGCTCAGGTTCTGGCTCCGGCTCGCGTTCGGCCTCCATTACCGCCTCTGCCGGCTCCGCTTCAGAAGCATCTCCAGCATCGGGGGTGTGAACCGGGGTGTCCGGCGTCGCGTTCTCGGTGACACCGTCCGCGTCGTCTTCTGGCGGGTCGAAGGAGATCTTGGTGGACACGGCGCTACTCCCCCGCGCGCTTGGCGGGACGGGACAGCTCGGCGAGGATTTCGTCGCCAAGCATGGTCACCGTTCCAGCACCCATCGTCAAAACGAGGTCTCCCGGCTTCGTGAGCTCGCGCACCGTAGCCGGTGCCGCGGAGAAGTCGGGCTGGAAGCGCACCTCGACACCCGGGCGGGAGATCCGATCGGTGATGATGCGTGAGTCCACGCCCTCCACCGGAGCCTCGCGGGCGCCGAAGATGTCGAGCACGACGACGGCGTCGGCGAGGGCAAGCGCCTCGGCGAACTCGGTCGCGAAAGTCATCGTCCGGGAAAACAGGTGCGGCTGGAAGCACACCACAACGCGCGCACCTGCGCCTTCGGCCTCGACCTTCTGGCGGGCAGCGCTCAACACGGCCTCCACCTCGGTCGGGTGGTGGGCGTAGTCGTCGTAGACGCGGGTGCCGGCAAACTCACCGGCGGCAACCGTTCCTTTGAGCTCGAAACGGCGGCGCACGCCGCTGAAATCCGCCAAACCGCGGGCCAGCTTCTCGGGCTCCGCCCCGGCGAGGACGCCAGCTACGAGGGCGGCGGCGGAGTTGAGCACCATGTGCCGCCCCGGGATTGCCAGGGTGTAGCTCACGCTGAGCGGCTGACCGTGCGTGCTCGACGTCGCCGCTCCCAGCCGGTCCGTGTGCAGCTCCACGGTGATCGCGGCGTGGCCTGCGGAGGGATCCTCCCCGGTAATGACAACGCCAGCCGGGATCTCCGCGTGCGCGGCGGCTGCCCGGGCCGTGCCGTAACCCACAACCTTCACTCCCCGCTCCATGGCGCGCTTGCCGCACGCCGCCGCCTCGGGGTCGTCGAGGCAGACGACGAGGTGGCCGCCGGGCTGGACGCGGTCGGCGAAGGCGTCGAAAACGGCGAAGTACTTCTCCGGTGTGCCGAAGTAGTCAAGGTGGTCGGGCTCAATGTTGGTCACCACGGCCACGTCGGGCTTGTAGCGCAGCAGAGAGGCGTCCGACTCATCGGCCTCGGCGACGAAGGTTGTGCCCTGGCCGTGGTGGGCGTTGGTGCCGGCACGGTTGAGCTGGCCGCCGATGGCGAAGCTCGGCTCTAGGCCCGCCGCCTGGAGCGCGACGACGGCCATGGAGGTAGTCGAGGTCTTGCCGTGGGTGCCGGCAAAGAGGATCTGAGTCCGCCCTTCCATGAGCTCGCCGAGCAAATCGGAGCGGCGCAGCAGCGGGATTCCCTCTGCCTTGCAGCGCGCCAGCTCCGGGTTGTCCTCGGGGATCGCCGCAAAACTGGTCACCACCGCGGTCGGCAGCTCGCCGGCGAGCTCGAGGTTCGCCGCGTCGTGCCCCACGGCGATCTGCGCCCCGCGGGCACGCAGGGCGCGCACCGGAAGCGAATCTTTGACGTCCGAGCCCGTCACGGTCGCGCCGCGCTGCAGGAGAATGTGCGCCACACCTGACATTCCGGATCCTCCGATGCCAATGAGGTGGACGCGGGACAGATCGATGTTCTGCTCGGGCGAACTCATGTTGTAATGCTCCTTCAAGCGGCCGCGTGAACCGGGGGTGTGGGTCATTCTATTGCGTGCGCACTGCCCGCACGATGCGGGTAGCCAACTCGTGCGCGACGTTGCCTGCGCCGGAGGACACGAGCGCTGCGCGCATCTGCGCCAGCGCTCCGCCGTCGCCAAGAATCGCCACGACGGCGTCGACAAGTGCATCGGCGGTGAGGTCGGCGTCGTCAATGCGCACTGCCGCCCCGAGGTCAACTAGGTGCGCGGAGTTGAGGCCTTGCTCCCCGTTTCCGTGCGGGAGGGGGACGTAGATAGCGGGCAGCTTGGCGGCGGAGTTCTCGGCAACCGTCATCGCGCCAGAGCGGCACACGACCATGTCGGCGACGGCGTAGGCCGCCTCCATGTCGTCGATGTAGGGCACCGCAGTGTAGTTCTGGTGCGCAGCTGGCGCGTCGTTCTTACGGCCATAAGCGTGCAGTACCTGGTAGCCGCGGGAGGTAATCCTGCCGATCGCACCCGCAAGGGCGGCGTTGATGCTGGCCGCCCCTTGGGAGCCGCCGGTCACCAGGATGGTGGGCAGCTCGGGGTTCAAGTCCCACTTCTTATATCCGCGCTGCGCCTTCACCCCGTCTGGGTCGACGCCCACTCCCGGGCGCACAGGGATGCCGACGACATCGCCAGCCATGCCGGAGCTGGCTACTGCGTTGAACCCGGTGCCGCCGAGGCGCACGCCGAGCTTGTTGGCCATCCCCGCGAGCGCGTTCGTCTCGAGCACGAAGAACGGGATTCTGAGCGACTTCGCCGCGAGGTAGGCAGAGGCCGCGACGTAACCGCCGGTGCCGAAAACCGCGTCGGCGTTCGCATCGCGCAGCGCTCGCCGCGTCTGTGCCACAGACCGCGCGAGCTTGAACGGAACACCCGGCAACAGCCAGGGGGCGCGTCGCGGGATGGGCACAGGATCAATCAGGCTCAGCTGGAACCCGCGGGCGGGAACGATCGTGGTCTCCAGGCCCTTCTCCGTACCGAGGGCACTGACCTCGGCCCCGAACTCGTCGCGCAGCACCTCACCGACAGCTAGCGCCGGCTCGATATGGCCTGCGGTGCCGCCGCCGGCGAGCACAACACTGAGCGGTCCAGACGAATGCCACACGATGTCCGTCTTTTCTGCGGCATTGCCCGCGTGATTATCCACATTGTCGGCCATGGGAGTTCATCTCGCCTTTCTGCGCGCGTTAGAACGTTGTTCGGTTGCTGGTGTGCTGGGTTATGTACCCATTCAACGGCCGTTGTACGGCCGGTCGTCGTGGCGCCGGTGACTCAAGCGCGAACGGGCGTCGCCGGCAGGCTGGGCTCGCCGCTGCCGAACGTCGCGAGCCGGGCGACTCACCCGGGTGCTTCCAGAACCTGCGCGGACGGATGCCGCGCGGGTGGGCGGCTGCGTTGCGCGCGGCGGTGTCGGTGCCGAGCGGCGCGCGGTGACCGGCGTGCCGTAGCGCGCCTGACGGTCCACTCGGGATGCGGAGCGAGGCGCCGCAGACCTCGGCTTCGCGTCCACCTGTCGGGTCTGGCCCGGAGCATGCGGTTCGCCGATGCCGAAGATGCGGTCGAACAGGGGGCGGCCGTAGTTCTGCATGGAGGAGACCGCACCCGGCTCGTGGCGAGCCACCGAGGCGAGAATGCCCATTGAGCCAAGCGTGATCACGGCAGACGTTCCGCCGGCGGAGAGCAGCGGAAGCTGGATGCCGGTAACCGGCAACAGGCCGACGACGTAGCCAATATTGGAGAAGGCCTGTGCGACCAGTCCCGCGGTCAAGGCTGCTGCCAGCAGGGCCTGGAACTGGTTGCGCGCGCGGCGCGCGGCACGCAAGCCGAAGATGAGGAGCGCAGCGAACAGGGTGATGACGAGCGCGCCGCCCCACAAGCCGAGCTCCTCGCCGATGACCGCGAAAATGAAGTCGTTGCGTGCCTCGGGCAGGTAGAACCACTTGGCGCGGGACTGGCCGAGGCCGACGCCGAAGAGGGAGCCGTCGGCAAGCGAAAGGAAGCCCTGGTGCGACTGGAAGGCGATGCCGCGGGTGTCTTCGAAGTGGCCGAAGAGCGCGTCGAAGTAAACGTGGAAGCGGTTCGAGCGGTAGCCGCCGGAGAGGAACACGACCACAAGGCTCAACAGCGCGAAGACAATAATGGCCGGCACCACGACCGCCGAGATTCCGGCGAAGAAGATGGTGATGCCGACAACGAGTGCGAAGGAGATCGCCATACCGAGGTCGCCCTGGGCGGCGATAAGCAGGATGCACAGCGCGGAGACAACCATGAACGGCACAAAGCCGTTGTCCGTGCGCAGGGGCATGCGCGGATCCTTGTTAGCCAGAATCTTCGCACCCCAGATCGCGATGGCGACGCGGGCGAGCTCCGAGGGCTGCAGGCGCAGCGGGCCGAGCACGATCCACGACTGGGAGCCGACCTCTTCCCTACCAGTGCCGATGCCTGGAATGAGCACGGCGATCAACAGTACGATCGCGATGATCATGATGATGTCGGCGCTCTTGCGTATGCGGTCGGGCGAGGTCTTCAGCATCATCCAAAACGCCACAAGGCCGAGGGCGACCATCGCCGCTTGTTTCGCGGTGGTCGCCCACACGCTTGCCGACGTCGCAAAGGACACCGCCATCGACGAGCTCGTCACCATCATCACACCCAAGCCCGCGAGAACGAGAACGATCGCGCGGATCATTGTGTAGTCCACCAAGGGGTGGGCCTCAAGAGAATCGCTGATGCGGCGGCTAAGCGCCGCAAAGCTCCGGGAATCAGTGCCCGGTGACCGCGCGGCACGGCCCTGCGCAGGACGCGAGGCTCCGGTCTTTGTTGCCCGGCGCGCCTGCGTGCGGTGTGCACTGCTCCTCGTGCCTGCCCGCGAGCCACGCTGTACCGTCATGGCCACCGCCCTTTCATGTGCCGTCGCTGTGTCGATCGCCGTGCCATTGCCGTGTCATTGTCATCTGCCCCAGGTGCCCCGAAGATCACCAAGAGTCACACAAGCCACAATAGACGGAGGGGTGAGCGGGGTGGGCTGAGCAACACGGCTGAAGTCCCTGCCAAAGCGCTGAGTTTTCTCCGCGCGGCCCGGACTCCCGCGACCCAGCCGGCTTCGCTCTGGCGCCCTTACTGCTGTGAGTGTCTCATCGCCGCGGCCGCGAACATGTCGCCACGCTGAGACATCCCGGAAAACATATCCAAACTTGCCGCGGCGGGCGCGAGCATGACCGTATCCCCAGCCCGCGCCTGCGCCGCGGCGAAGTTGACGACGTCAGTAATCGCTTGCTCCGGATCGTCGGAGTCGGTGACAAATACAGGAACACCTGGCGCGTGGGCGGCCACGGCGTCCGCAATAATCGCGCGGTCGGTGCCGAGGACCGCTACGGCGCGAAACTGTTCGGCATGGTCGCGCACCAGTTCCTCCACATCGGCGCCCTTGAGCTGGCCGCCGGCGATCCACACCACGGTGCCGGCGCCCTCGAGAGCGGAGTGCGCCGCGTGCGGGTTGGTTGCTTTGGAGTTGTCCACCCAATCCACGCCGAGTGCGCTGTGGACGACGGCACCGCGGTGACCTTCCACGCGGTAATCCGCCAGCGCAGCCTGAATGTGTGCCGGGCTCGCGCCGACAAGGTAGGCCACCGCCGACGCCGCCTGCGCATCGAGCACTCCCGCCACGCCGGCGGGCTCGATGCCGTCGGCGCTCGCCAGCACAACATCGCCGTCGCTGGTGCGCGCGACGATCTCGCCGCCGACAACACCGACTTGGCCGTCTGCGGGCTCGGCGAGGGTGAACCCGACAATGTCGCGTGCGTCTGGGCCGCGCTTCCCCGTGATTTCTCCCGCGATACGGGCAACTTCGGCGTCGTCGATACCGGCGACGGCGATGGGGGCGCGCAGGACCTTCGCCTTGTCGGCACCGTATGCGTCGAACGAACCGTGCCAGTCGATGTGGTCCTCAGCGAGATTGAGCAGCACGCCCGCGTCCGGCACGAGCTCGCTCGACCAGTGCAGCTGGAAGCTCGACAACTCCGCCACGAGAATGTCGACGCGCTGCGGGTCCATCAGCGCATCGCTGACGGCCACGCCGATGTTGCCGCATGCCTGCGCACGCTTGCCGTTGTCCGCGCCGAAGCGCTGCATCATCGCGGCGAGCATGCCCGTCGTCGTGGTCTTGCCATTGGTCCCCGTGACCGCCAGCCACGTCCGTGGCGGGCCGAACACTCCCGCTCGGTCGAGTCGGAAGCACAGCTCAACATCGCCGATGACTTCGACGCCTGCGTCGCGGGCGGCGACCAGCAGTGGTGAGTCGGGCCGCCACCCCGGCGACGTGATGACGACGCCGAAGGAACCGATCTGCTGCGCTACCTCGGATGTGGGAAGGGTGCGCGCGCCCGTCGCTGCGGCGACTGCGCGACGATTGGCCTCGTTGTCGTCGGCAACAGTCAGGTCCACGCCGAGGCGGTGCAACAAGGTCGCGGCACCGCGGCCCGACACGCCCGCGCCGGCGAGAAGAACAGGTCCGCGAAGGAAACCGGGGATCGCGTCATTTTCGAAGGCCTGCTGCCCCATTAGACCGTCGCCCCCGTCCGTGTGAGCCACTCACCGTAGAAGATGGCCAGGCCGAAGGCGACGGCCATAGCGGACAGCAGCCAAAAGCGAACCACGACGGTGGTCTCGGCCCACCCGCCGTTTTCGAAGTGGTGGTGGAACGGCGCCATGCGGAAGATGCGCTTGCCGGTTGTGCGGAACGACACGACCTGGAGGACAACGGAGGCGGCCTCGAGCACGAAAAGCGCGCCGATGATCACCATGAGCAGTTCGGTCTTGCTGGCCACGGACAACCCGGCCACGAGTCCACCGAGTGCGAGAGAGCCGGTATCGCCCATGAAGATCTTGGCGGGGGCGGCGTTCCACCACAAAAAGCCGACGGTCGCACCGAAGCCGGCCGCGGCAAGCGTTGCCAGATCAAGCGGGTCGCGCACGTCGTAACAGCCCGGTCCCGGGGAGATGGTGCAGGACTGGCGGAACTGCCAGAAGGTGATCGCGGTGTAGGCACCCATGACAAAAGCGGTGGTACCGGCTGCTAGACCATCGAGCCCGTCGGTCAGGTTCACCGCGTTCGACCACGCCGCGAGCAGAATGTAGATGAAGATGAGGAAGACGATCAGCCCGATCACCCCGCCGGCCGCGGCGAAATCGAGGGTCTCCAGGTCGCGAACGAAGCTTAGCGACGTCGACCCGATAGTAAGCCCGTCAGAATCCGGGAACTGGAGCAACAACAGACCAAAGACCATCGCGATGGCGAACTGCAAGACGAGCTTGGCGGTCTTGTTCAAGCCGAGGTTGCGCTTCATAAACAGCTTGATGCCGTCGTCGGCGAAACCAACGCCACCCAGGGCCACGGTCAGGCCAAGGACGATCCAGCCCGAAGCGCTAAACGCTGCGTGGCCGGAGCTCAGCGCCCACGCACCGGCGGCAAGGTAGCCCGCCACGATGGCGGCGATGATGGCGATGCCACCCATGGTGGGAGTGCCGCGCTTGCGGGCGTGGGATGCCGGGCCGTCCTCCCTGATTTCCTGGCCGATGGCGCGCCGGTGGAAGTACCGGATGAGGACAGGGGTGAGGAAGATGGCCACCAGGAAGCTGACAATCCCGGAGATGATGATCTGAACCATATGAGCTACTACCGTTTTTCTGTGGTGGTTGTTACGCGGAGCTTGTCTTATAGGTTATTGCGTTGCAAAAGCTGCTCAGCAACTCCCCACAGTCCGAGGGCATTTGATGCCTTGACCAGCACAACATCGCGCTGCGGAGCGGTTGCCCAGCCGTCCTCGCCTGCCGGTCGTGTCGCCAAGATCTCGGCTACCGCTGCTGCGGCGTCGTCGACCCCGTCGGCGCTAAGCGTGGCAATTCCGCGGGAGCGGGCGCGCTCCTCGAGCGCTGCCATCGCCTCGGACGTGCCGACGGCGACTAAGTGGGTCACGTGATAGCGCGCCAGCTCGTCGCCGAGGTCGCGGTGGCTGGCGACGGCGTCACTGCCCAGCTCCCCCATCTCGCCGAGCACCGCGATTGAGCGCACTCCGGGACGGGCTGCGGCGGTGTAGCCCAGCGCCGCGATGCCGGCACGCATCGAGTCCGGGTTGGCGTTGTACGCGTCGTTGATGATGGTCACCCCGTCGGGGCGGGTGTTGACGTCCATGCGGTTGACCGACACACCGTGGGCGTTGTTCAACGCGTCGGCGACAAGGTCCAGCGGGAGGCCGGATTCAACGCCCACGGCCGCGGCGGCAAGCGCATTCGACACCTGGTGGGCGCCGAAGACATTGAGGCGCACGCGCTGGCTCTGCCCGCCCGGAATGTGGAGGGTGAACGTGGCGCGGGCGACGTCGTCAAGCTCGATGCCCGAAGCGAAGTAGTCCGCTGCGCGAGAGGAGACGGAGAACGTCACCACGCGCGCGCGAGTGCGGCTGCGCATCCCGGCGACAAGGTCGTCGTCGGCGTTGAGGATGGCAATACCGCCCTCGTCGGCCGAGGGCAACGCCTCGACGAGCTCGCCCTTGGCGCGGGCGATGTTGTCGCGGGAGCCGAACTCGCCGAGGTGCGCCGATCCGACGTTGAGCACGACACCCACCTTGGGCGGGGCGATGCGCGCGAGGTGGGCAATGTGCCCGATGCCGCGCGCGGACATCTCGGCGACGAGGAAGTCAGTCGATTCCGTGCAGCGCAGCACGGTGTAGGGGTGGCCGATTTCGTTGTTGAATGAGCCGGGTGGGGCAACGGTTTCCCCGCTGGCGGAGAGCACCGCGGCGATGAGGTCTTTGGTGGAGGTCTTGCCCGCGGAACCGGTCACGCCGGTGATACACAACCCGGTGCGTTCGCTCAAGGTCCTGGCCACGTGCGCGGCGAGAGCCGACATCGCGGCGACGACCGCCGCGACAGAGCCGTCGGGGTCGTTGGCGGCCAAGTCGGAGTTGTCGTCCTCGCGGCGTGCGACGGGCGGGACGATGATCGCCGGGGCGTCGACATCGCGGGCGGCGAGCACGGCCACCGCGCCCTGCTCCACCGCCGCGCGGGCGAAGTCGTGCCCGTCGGCGCGCGCTCCCGCGAGGGCGACGAAGAGTCCGCCGGGGGCGATCTTGCGCGAGTCGAACTCGACGAAGCCGGTCACGCGTGCGGCGGGATCAGCCAGCGCGTTGAGCTTGCCGCCGGTGATGTCGGCGAGCGTGGCGAGATCGAGCGAGATCATGGTTGCCCTTCCGGTTGTTGGTTGTCGGCGCCGAGCTTTGCGACGCCCTCACGGTAGCCGCACTCCCGAAGTGCGCGCCGCATCTCGGCACGATCGTCGAACGGGTGCGTGGTCGATCCCACGATCTGCCCGACCTCGTGGCCTTTGCCCACCGCGATGACCGCATCACCAGGGCGGGCCCACGCGACAAGCTGGCTGATCGCGTCCGCGCGCGAGGCAACCTCACGGATCTCCGCGTCCGTTCCGGCCGCGTCTGCACCGGCGATGACGGCGCTGCGGATTAGCGCCGGATCCTCGGTGCGCGGGTTATCGTCGGTGACAATGACCAGATCCGCGCGCTCCGCGGCGGCGCGGCCCATCAGCGGGCGCTTCGAGGAGTCTCGGTCTCCCCCGGCGCCGATGACGATGCCGACGCGGCCCTCCACTTGACCGCGCAGCGTGTCCAGCGCTGCGGCGACGGCGGCTGGCTTGTGGGCGTAGTCGACGACAGCCACGAACTCCTGGCCGGCTTCGACGCGCTCCATTCGTCCCGGGACGGCGGCGTTTTCCAACCCCGCCACGAACGCCTCGATGTCAGTGCCGACGGTCGCCGCCATCGCCGTCGCCAACGCGGCGTTGGCGACGTTGAACGCGCCCGGCAGCGGCAGGCGCAGCTCGTGCGACTGTGCCCCGTGGTTCAGGCGGATGTGCTGGGCGCCGGTGGCGGAGACGTCGAGAAGCTCGGCGGCCCACTCGGCCTGTTCCTGTCCTTTCGTACCCACCGTGGTCGCGCCTGAGACACGGGCGGCGAGTTTCGTGCCCCATTCGTCATCGACGCACACCACACTCGCGTTGCCGTGGGCCTTCGAGGACGGGTCAAAAAACGTCGCCTTGGCCTCGAAATACTCTTCCATCGTCGGGTGGAAGTCGAGGTGGTCCTGGCTCAAGTTGGTAAAGCCCGCAACGGAGAACTCGGTGGCGTTGACGCGCCCGAGCATCAGCGCGTGGGAGGAGACCTCCATCACCACGTGGGTCACGCCTTCGCGCTCCATGCGCGCGAACAGCTCGTGCAGCGTGGGTGCCTCTGGCGTGGTCAGGGATGTCGGCACCTGCTTGCCCTTGATCCGAGTGCCGGTCGTGCCGATCAATCCAACCGCGTGGCCGGCAGCAATGAGGCCTTGCTCGAGAAGATAGGTTGTCGTCGTCTTGCCCGACGTGCCGGTAACGCCGAGCACTGTCAGGCGCGATGAGGGGTAGCCGTAGATGCGCGCAGAGACCGCGCCGAGGATCTCGCGAACGTCGTCCACCACGACAATAGGCCGGGTCTCGCCGGCGGCCTTGAGGAGGTCCCAGCCGTCGTGATCCGTGAGGATCGCGGCCGCGGTGGTGTCGGCGGCGTAGGACGCGCCATGCGCACGCGTCCCCGGCAAGGCGGCGAACAGGCCGTCTGCTCGCACAGACTCGGAATCCAGGCTCACGGAAGCGACGGTTGCACTCGCCTCACCCGGCGACACCAGCTGCCCGCCTGCGAGGGCGGCCAGCTCGGCAAGGGCAACCGGTTCGGCGTATCCGCCGGACGTGTCCTTCGCTGGGATGTGGTTCACGTGTCGTTCTCCTCGTGATCGGTTCGGACTGTGCTGACTGTTGAAATTGTGGGGACGATGCAATGGCGAGAGCGGTCCTGGGGCCTACGGCCGCGTAAGGATCGTCGCCTCAACGTTACTGTTTCAACACGTACGGCTCCGCGGGCGGCGACTGCTCGAGGTTCTCCCGGTTGATCAGCCAGTTGGCAATCTCCCGGAACACGGGCGCGGACGAGGTGCCGCCTGCGCCGCCCTCGAGCGGGCCGCGCTGCGGCTCGTCGAGCATGACAGCGACGACGAAGCGGGGATCGTCCGCGGGGGCGATACCCGCGAAGGTGATCCAGTACTGGCTTTGGGAATACGCGCCGGTCTCCGGATTGACCTTCTGCGCCGTGCCAGTCTTGCCGGAAAGCTGGTAGCCCTCGATCTCGCTGCCCTGGGCGGTGCCGCTGTTGATGCCCATCGGGTCCGACTGGAACGTCGAGCGGAACATGTCCACCACCGTCCGGGCGGTCTTTTCGCTGACCACGCGGGTGCGCTGCGGCGGGTCCTGCGGCAGTGTCTCGCCGGTCGGCGCGGTGACATTTTTGATGATGCGCGGCTCGATACGCTCGCCGTCGTTGGCCAGAGTTTGGTAGACGCTGGCCATCTGCAGGGCGGTCCAGCTCATGCCCTGCCCGATGGGAAGGTTGGCGAAGGTTCCGCCCGACCACTGCTCGAGGGCTGGGAGCAGACCCGCGGACTCGTTCGGCAGTTCCACGCCGGTGGTGCTTCCAATGCCGAAGCGGTGCAGGTAATCCGCGAACCGTTCCTCGCCGACGCGCTGGACCAGCTGCAGGGTGCCCACGTTGGAGGACTTTCCGAAGATGCCTGCGGTGGTGTACGGCTCGACGCCATGCTGCCACGCATCCCTGACCGTCACGCTCGCCATGTCGATGGAACCGGGAACCTGGTGGACCTCTTCCGGGGTGGTGAGGCCCTCCTCGATCGCGGCGGCGGCGGTGATGATCTTCGCCACCGAACCCGGTTCGAACGGCGCTGACACCGCGGAGTTTTCAAAGTCCCGCCCTTGTTTGAGCTGTTCTTCGATGTTGCCGTTCGGGTCGATGGTGTCGGTGCCGGCCATGGCGAGGATCTCGCCGGTCCGCGCATCGAGCACAACAACCTCGCCGCTTTTCGCCAGCGAGTTCTCCTTCGCCTGCTGGATCGTCTGCTGCACGAACGTCTGCAGGTCGAGGTCGATGGTCAGCTGCACTTGGGCGCCGTCGACGGCGGGGATAGCGTCGCGCAACGTACCCGGGATGGATTGCCCATCAGCTGAGACGTCCTCGGTTGAGCGGCCGTTGATGCCGGTGAGCACGGCGTCGCTCGACGCCTCCAGGCCAAACTGGCCCTGGCCGTCCATAGAAACCTTGCCGATGATGTTCTCACCGATCGCGCCGTTCGGATACTGACGGATGTCCTGGTGGTCGGCCGCAACACCGTGGAACTTCTCCGCCACCTGAGCGGCGACGTCGGGGTCGACGTTGCGCACGAGCACCTCGTAATTGGTGTCAGCGTGGAGCTTTTCCAACAGGTCCTTGGAGCTCACCGCCGGCACGCTTGTCGACGCCTCATTGCCGCGCGCCTCATTCCCACGCCCGGCAGTCGGGCTCGCCTGCGACTCCTGCACTGTCGGAGCTGTGCCGGTCCGTGCCTCGCGTTGTTTGGTGGCGTCCTCGATCATGGCCGGGATGTCGTTCGCCATGGTGCGCAGGGTGTCCTCCACGCGGGCGTCGAGTTGGGCGTCGATAGCCTCGCGGGACAATCCCGCGACCCGCATCTCCAGATCCAGCTGCTGGCGCAGCTCGTCGCGCAAAAGCTTCGGGGAGACTGTCAGGGAGCGCGCCTGCATTGTGTACGCGAGTTGGCTGCCCGTGCGGTCGAGGATCTCACCGCGCCGTGCGGGTTCGGTGTAGATGCGCGCACGCTGCGCCTCGGCCTGTTCGCGCAGCTCAGGGCCCCACACCACCTGCACCCAGGCGAGGCGGCCGACGATGAGTAGTCCGATAACGACGAAAAAGGCAGTGACCTGCCTGGTGCGGCGGTGGGTGATGGTCTTTTGGGACTGCGCCGCTTGGGGGTCACTGCCCGGGCCCGGGGAGCGACGCGAGTTGGGATTATTCACTGACTTAATCCACCTTTTCCGTACTCACTGCCACGTTCCGAGATCGGTGACCTCGTTGATGCTGCTCCCATCTTGCCCCGCCGGGGCCTCGCTTTTGTCAGCGCCACGCCCCTAGGGGGCGGAAGGGACGTTAGGGGCGTACGGGGCGAGATTGCCCTGTGGCTGCGCAGCCGGCTGCGGCGCAGCTGCCCCACTCTGTTCGCGCGTGACGTCTGTACCCGCGTTCTGGCCGGAGTACGGCCTGCCCAAAACGTTGCCGCCCGGGACCGGGGTCAGGCTCCTACCCAGCTCGCTGGTCGCCTGTCGGTCGCTCGTCGCCCCGCCAGTGGTTGCTGCGGTGCCGTTGACATCGACAACCCTGCGGGTGGCCTCCGGGTTTGCGGGACGGCGCTCCTCCACGTTGCCGTCTGCGGCAACTGCGAGGATGCCGGGCTCGGCGGGCACGACCATTCCGGCCGCGGCAGCGCGCCGCGCCAGCTCCGCGCTGGAGCGCAGAGTCTCGACGTCACGGTTGAGAGACTCGACCTCGTTGGTCAAAGCTCGCTCTTGCGACTGCAGCTGCTGAATGTGGAACGACTGGTTCGTGGCCAGGCCCGACAAGACCATCGCCAGCACAATGCCACCGACGAGGAGGGGCACGGCGATGAGGGTGACCGTCGAGAAGCGGCGCTTCGTGTCCTTCGGAACCGCGATCTGGCGTCCGCGGACGGAAACGACCTGTTGCGACCCCAACCGTCCCGTGCGTACCGGGCGCGGGATGTGCGGGGCGACGCGGCGCTGCGGGCGCTCAGTGGGTGCGGGAGCGTAACCGTCGACGCGGCGCGTGCGCTCTTCTCGGCGCGGCCGAGTGAGCGTGGCTGTGCCCGCACGTCCTCCAGCGGTCAAGTCCCGGCTTGCTCCCATGTGGTTGCTTCTTTCTCGATCGTGTGTGGGCTCGTGTGGGGTCTGGTTGGTACTGCGGACCTGTCGCATGGTCATCGGGGCACGTCCTCAAGCTTCTCGACGCCACGGACGCGCACCGGTGCCGCCCGAGGATTCAGTTCGATCTCCGCCTCGGACGCCTTCTCGGCGCCGTGGGTGATGCTGGCGAAACCCGCGGCCATGCCGGGTAGCTCCATGGGCAGACCGGCGGGGGTCTTCGACCTTGTCAGATCGGCGAAGGCCGACTTGACGATCTTGTCTTCCAGCGACTGGTAGCTCATGAACACCGCCCGGCCGCCCGGGCCGAGCAGGTCCGCGACGACGGGGATGACGTTTTCCACCGCCTCGAGCTCCTTGTTTACTTCCACGCGCAGCGCCTGGAACGTCCGCTTCGCGGGGTGGCCACCCGTGCGGCGCGTCGCGGCCGGGATGGTGGCGTACAGCAGCTCCACGAGGCGTGCGCTCGAGGAAAACGGTTCCACCTCGCGCTCGCGCAGGACAGCCGAAGCAATCTTGCCGGCGAAACGCTCATCACCGTAGGTCTTAAGCACCCGGGCCAGATCACCGTGGCTGTAGGTATTCAGGATGTCGGCGGCCGTAAGAGTCTGGGAAGGATCCATCCGCATGTCGAGCGGGGCGTCGACACGGTAGGCGAAACCGCGCTCCTCGCGGTCGAGCTGCATCGAGGAGACCCCGAGGTCGAACAGGGCGCCGGCGAGCCCGTGTTCACGGACGGTGGCAAATGCTGCACCGTCAGAGCTCTCAATGACACGCCCGATCTCATCGAAGCGCGCCTGGACAGGTGTGAACCGCTCACCGAAGGGGGCGAGCCTCTCCCCTGCCTCGCGCAGCGCATTCGGATCGCGGTCGACGCCGATCACGCGCACGGCAGGAAACGTGGAGAGAAAATGTTCCGTGTGCCCGCCTGCGCCGAGGGTGCCGTCAACGATGACGGCGTTGTCACCGAAGCGTTCGACGGCGGGCGCGAGTAGTTCGGCCATCCGGTCGCGCATGACCGGGATGTGGCCGTGGTTCGCGTTGATGTCACCGGAGGTGCCAACGGTGGAATCAGACACTCGTGCACCCCCTCCGCGCATGCTTGTTTATTAAGTCGTCGTCACCAAGAGATTCTGCGTGGCCTCCCCACCCGATACCCGGGTGGTGGGGGGAGCGCATAGAGCCCTGCCCGAGGCGGCTGTTCTGATGTCGGGGAAGTACACCAGAATGCTTCACGCCCCGGACAGAGTCCGTACACGCTCTCCGTCAGTAGTCAGCTGCCTGCTCGTTGGATAGTCAGTCCTAAAGCAAACCGGAGAGAATGCCATCATCGTCGGCCGCCGCGAAGGCAGCCTCAGTCTCTTCTTGATATTTGTTCCAGGACTCGGCGTCCCAGATTTCGAGGAAATCGACCGAACCGATGACCACGCACTCCTTCGACAAGTGTGCGTACTCGCGGTGCGCCGGCGACAACGTGATGCGACCAGATCCGTCAAGCGTCTGCTCATCCGCACTGGCAGCCAGATTTCGGATGAATGCGCGCGCCTGAGGGTTGGTGCGGGATACCGCGGCGGCCTTGCGGGCCCGTGCGGCGAACTCCTCACGCGGATACACCGCGAGGGAATGATCCTGCCCCTTGGTCACCATCAACCCGTCCGCCAGATCCTCGCGGAACTTGGCGGGCAGTGTCAGGCGCCCCTTGTCGTCGAGCTTGGGAGTGTAGGTACCCAGAAACATCCGGAGCCCACCTTCCTTTTACTCACCGACTTCGGCTGTTCAGTTTTCTCGGCTTCGAACCGTTGCGACACGTAGTCAAGATGTCGCCACGTTCCTCCGCTGCGCCCCACTCTAACCCACTTTCCCCCACATTCGCCACATCACAGGCTCAAATAGTTGCCTTGCCGCTTAAAACACCACGTCAGAGCGGGATTACACGGTGGGGGGCGCGCCCGCACGCGGGCCACCAACGGGGGCAAAGTGGCGTATGTGACGAAAGATACAGGGATTTCCACCACGCTCCCCGCCACCACTCAGAAAGCCACGCACCCCACACGCAGCCCGCGAGAAGCGAGGTACCGCGAGGAAGAAAGCGCCAAAACCGCTGGACCCCCGGCCAGATCCCCCATCCCGGCCCGGGACATACAGGCATGACACGGATTCGACCCCGCAATAGGCGGACTAGGCGTGGGAGTAAGTGGGGCTGAAAGGTGGGAGAAAGTGGGACAGCACGACGCCGCCCCACTTACCCCCCTGCGGCAACAAAAAATGCGCGCAACCAACGTTGCGCGCATAAGTAGAGAATTCGCCGCTACTGCCCCTCGAAGCGGCGCCGAAAACTCTCCTCCATCTTTGACGTCTTCGGCGACGCCGCGGCCGGGCGGGGCTTCGACTGCGAGGAGGTCTGCGGACTCGGAGACCGCAGCGCCATGACCCCGCCGGCGAGCATGACGCCGAAACCGACGACACTTAGGGCAATGAACCACATGTTGAATGCAGCCAGCGCAACTCCCCCAATCAGGAACGTCAGGCCCAGCACCATGAGCGCGACACTGCGCAGGGTCAATCTGCCAAGCCCCGCCCCACCGGACGGAGCCGACGAGCGGGGAATAGAACGTGCGAACGAGGGATCCTCCGCAAGGAGGGACTGCTCAATCTCGCGTAATGCGCGTTGTTCCTGCTCTGAAAGAGACACTGTTGACACTCCGAATTCCGTGGGGACATGGGCGTGGGGTTCCAAGCTACCAAGCTATCCACTACAACGGAGCGCGTGTTCAAATTGTTCCCGAGCACCACTCCCGCCGCCGCGGGAGCGCGACGCCGCCTAGGCCACCAGCGTCACACCGGGGACGGACTCCTCCCGGAACCTCTCCACGCGAGTAAGCAGCCCGCGCACCACGGTGGGATCGGGGGCCACCTCGATCCCGGAGGCAACCCGCCCACGCAGCGCAGAGTAGGCCGACAGCTCTCGGGCCCAGAATTGACCGCGCGCTCCCGTCAGCTGAAGTCGGTCCCACGCGCTGCTTGGCAGACGCTTGCGCTTCTTGATGGCAGCGGAGTCCGCATTGACCGCCCCCGCCAGCCGCAACGCGGCACGGTAGCCGTATTCCAGGGCGACGTCGTATGCGCCGCGCTCGTACGCTGTGAGGGCGTGGGCGAATAGGTCGTCCGCGGCACGGAAGAAACGGCTACTCTTCGACGTTCCCGCACCTGCCCCGTACGGCGCGTGGGTCGTGGCTGATACAACACTGTTCATAACCGGCTCCTTTCCTGTGCCAAGTTCTTCACCGCCCCATCCTGGGAACGTGAGTTCAGACTAAAACCTGTGTTCGACATCCCCGCCATAAAAATAGCACACATTTTCGAACGCGCTAGGTGTACAACTCCCCGTTGCCCACAGTGACATGGTTCGATAGGTGCATGACAGTGAGCATCCGCCGGATCACGGGGCACGAGTTCGCCTACCTCGCCCCCACGCTCGTCTGCCTCTACATCGACGCTATGGGGTATTCCCCCACTCTTCACGCGCAGCGTGTTGACGTTTGGCGCCGCGAAATCGCCTGGCCCGGATTCAGCGCCGTCATCGCCGTCGACGAACGCGACTCCGGTGCCGAGATCATCGGCGTGGCCTACGGGTTCCTAGGGTCGCGCGGACGATGGTGGGACAGGCAACTTGTCCGGGGCCTGCGCGAGGCGGGAGGGCCGACCCACGTGCAGGAAGACATGCTCTCGAGCTACTTCGAGATCGCGGAAGTCCACGTCACCCCCACCGCGCAGGGTGGTGGAATCGGCCGCGCCATGCTGACAGAGCTGGTGCGCGGGTGCCCGGCGCGGTGGGCGCTGTTGTCCACTCCCGAGGTTGCCGGCGAAGCCAACGCCGCCTTCGGTCTCTACCGCAAGCTCGGCTTCGCCGATATCCTCCGCGGCTTCTACTACTCCGGCGATAAGCGCCCGTTCGCCGTATTGGGTCGCAGATTGCCCCTAGAGACTGCCGGGTAGTGTGGGACTGCATATGTTGCCTGCACCAACTGAAGGAGACTCCGTGCTCTCACCCCGCGGCTCGTTCGATCCCGCCCTCCCTTTGAGCTCGATCCCCTGCGCCGTCGAGGATGAGCTGCGCGGTTTCTTTGAGCGCCGTGAAGCGATGGTTGCAGACATCGGTTCTCCCGTGGTGATGTCCGTCGGCCACTTACAAAAGTTCGTTCTCAGCGGAGGCAAGCGTATCCGCCCTCTGTACGGCTGGGCAGGTTTCATCGGCGCCGGCGGTCTAGCCAAGGGTGAGGAAGATCCCGGCGCCGTGTTGCGCGCCGTCAGCTCCCTCGAATTCATCCAGGCCTGCGCGCTCATCCACGACGACATCATTGACGCCGCGGACACCCGGCGCGGCAACCCCACCGTCCACCGCGCTGTGGAGGCTGATCACCGCCGCCGCGAACTACGCGGTGCCGCTGAAACTTTCGGCCGCAACGTGGCCATCCTCGCGGGAGACCTCGCGCTGGTGTGGGCGGAGGACATGTGGCGCGAGTCTGGCGTCAGCGGGGCTGCTCTCGAACGCGCGCACGACGCCTGGCGCGGAATGCGCACTGAAGTCATCGGGGGTCAAATCCTCGACATCTCGCTCGAGGCTGCCGGCGACGAGTCGATCGAGCTGGCTAATAAGGTCAACCGGTACAAGACTGCGGCCTACACCATCGAACGCCCCCTTCACCTCGGAGCGGCGATCGCAGGTGCCGACGAGCGCACGATCGCGGCGTTTCGCGGGTACGGCCACGACATCGGCATCGCCTTCCAGCTTCGCGACGACCTCCTCGGTGTCTTCGGCGACTCAGCTCTCACCGGCAAGCCCGCCGGCGACGACCTGCGCGAGGGCAAGCGCACCGTGCTGCTAGCCCTGGCGCTTCAGGACTTGGACGCAACCGACCCGGCAGCCGCCCAGGAGCTTCGCGAGGGCGTGGGCCATGTGTCGGAGCCCGCGGAGCTCAAGCGGCTGTCCGCGATTATTGAGGCAACGAGTGCTGTGGAGGGCGTCGAGAAGCGAATTGCCGAGCTGACCGAGTCCGGCCTGCGCTATCTTGACCACGCCGGGATGACCGGCGAGGTCGCCGACACTCTTCGCGACCTCGCAGTGAAGGCAACATCGCGCCGTGCTTAACCGGATGACCCCGTCGACGTGGGGCCTCGCCGCAGCGATACTTGTCGCCATCGGCTCGTACGGGGCCGGCGCAACCCGCAACCGCGGGGGCATAATGCGCGAGCTGGGACTGGCGCACCTGACGTACGGCCACGGCCGCTCCATCTTCGAAATCATCCTCACTGTCGGTATCGCTGGGCTCGTCGCCGCGTGGGTGATTCTCGGCCGTGACCTCAAACACGACCGGGCAGACGCCACCACCATGGCCCGCGCAACGTGGGCGTGGACGCTCCCTCTCGCCGTCGCCGCCCCAATCCTGTCGCGCGACGTGTATTCCTACCTCATGCAGGGCGCAATGCTGCGCGACGGGTTTGATCCGTACTCCGAGGGCGCGGCCGTCAACCCCGGCCCGTATCTGCTGGAGGTCTCCCACGACTGGCGCAACACAACAACGCCATATGGGCCGTTGCACCTGGGCATCGGCAAGCTGATCACCACCGTGGTCGGCGAGAACGTCACGCTGGGCATCGTGGCCTACAAGCTGCTCAGCCTCGCAGGCTTCGCTCTCATTGCGTTTTGCGTGCCGCGCCTAGCCGCGCGCATCGGCGGCAATCCGGCAATGGCGGTGTGGCTCGGTGTGCTCAACCCGGTGATGTTGCTGCACATGGTCGGCGGCATGCACAACGAATCCGTCATGGTCGGCCTGGTCAGCCTCGGGCTTCTGCTGTGCACCTCATCCCGGTGGATCACCCCGGGTGTCGCGCTCATTGCGCTCGCGGTGGCGCTCAAAGCCACCGCCGCCGTCGCGCTGCCGTTTGTCGTGTGGATGCTCTACCACCGCCACGCCGCGGCCAGGTCCTCGTGGGCCGGGCGCCTCGGCGTGTTTGTCGCGTCCGGGGCGTGGGTTGTTGCCATCTCCGCTCTCGTGGTCAACCTCGCCACGGTCCTCAGCGGTTCGACGTGGGGGTGGATTGCGGAAATTTCCGGCAACTCCAAGGTGGTCAACCCCTTGTCTGGGCCGACGCTCGTGGCGGATGTCATCACCCCGGCCATCCAACTTGTCAACGGCGCTTTCTCCTACAACGCCGCGCTGTCCATCGCCCGCGCCGTCGCGGGCGTACTAATGCTCGCCGGGCTGGTCGTCACATGGGTGATCTTCCACCCGCGCGGCGAACAGACCAATCGACGCGCCGTCATGGGAACCACGCTGGCCTACGCCATCGCGTTCACCACGAACGCGGTGACGCTGCCGTGGTACTACGCGTCCGTGGTCACTCTTGTGGGGACGTTCAACCCTCCGAGGTGGCTGAAGAAGCTGACGATCGTGGCAAGCGTGTTCGTCGCCCTCGGGTTCACCGGGGGCGGCAACCACCGCCTCTACGACGCCTGGTTCCTGCTCATCGCAGTCATCGCCGCCTGTGCTGCCGCAGCCTGGGTCTATCCCTCCCGCACCAATGGCGCGCAGGTGCAATCAGCAGAGCCGGCGGGATCGGCACTGCCCCGCTAGAACCCCATCGCCTGCGCGCGGCGAATAACCTCGCGAGCGCCGTGGCCGTGCAAAGCGTCGACAGGCCTGCCCGGCAGGGTGTCGTCCTCGGTGAAGAGGTAGGCGAGGATTTCCTCGTCGGTGAATCCGCCGTCGTAAAGCACCGTGATCGCTCCCGAGACGAACTTGGACAAGTCGTGGTCGTCGCCGAGCAGCAGGCGCGGGATGTACTTCACGCCCTCGCGGCGGTACATCAAGATCTTGCGGGCACCCACGAGGTCGTGCACACGAGTCACCGGGACACCGAGGTACTCAGCGACATCGGGCAGGGTGAGAAGATCTTCGCCGGCGAGAAGCGCGTCGAGGTCTGCGGCGGACGGGGTGGCGGGCGTGTTAGCAAAACTCACGCGCATCAGTCTACCCGCGTTGGCGTGGTGCCTCGGCTCTCGGCCATACTGGAGGGCATGTCGCAGCTCGCAGTCGGAGACGTCCTGGAAGGGCGCTACGTGATCGATCGCCCGATCGCGCGGGGTGGCATGTCCACCGTGTACCGCTGCGTGGACAGCCGCCTCGACCGTGAGGTCGCCGCGAAGGTCATGGACGGCCGCTACGTCCACGACCGCGTCTTCCGCGAGAGATTCCGCCGCGAGGCGCTCGCCATGGCGAAGCTGTCGCACCCGAATCTGGTCAACGTCTATGATTTCTCTGCCGGCGGGGACCACCCTGACCAGGTCTTTCTCATCATGGAGCTCATCACCGGCGGCACGTTGCGTGAGCTTTTGGCCGAGCGCGGACCCATGCCTCCCCATGCGGCCGCGGCCGTCATGCGCGCCATGCTCACGGGTCTGCGCGTGGCGCATTCCCACGGCATGGTCCACCGCGACATCAAGCCCGACAACGTGCTGATCGACAACGACCACTCCGTAAAACTCGCCGATTTCGGCCTGGTGCGCGCCGCGGCCGATTCCCCGCACTCCACCGACCAGATCGTGGGCACCGTCTCGTACCTTTCCCCCGAGCAGGTCGACGGCTCCTCGATGACGCAGGCCTCCGATGTCTATTCCGCGGGCATCGTGCTTTTCGAGCTGCTCACCGGTTCCACCCCGTTTAGCGGGGACACTCCCCTCGCCCACGCCTATGCCCGCCTGCACGAGGACGTCCCAGCACCGTCGTCGCGCATCGCCGGGGTGCCCAAGCTTTTCGACGAACTCGTCGCCACCGCCACGTCCCGCAACCCGCAGGACCGCTTCCACGACGCCGGGGAGTTCCTCGCAGCGCTTGACGACGTCGCCTCCGCCCTGCACCTGCCCGACTACACCGTGCCGGCGCCGACCAACTCCGCCGCCAACCGCGCCGCCGCGCACCCGACGACGGTGACTGCCGCGACGGCGGGCATCTCGTGGGCCGAGGAGCCCCAGCAGACCCGCGCCTTCGAGGACCGGCTGTTCCCCGGCGTCGAACCCGAGGTACCGACTCCGCTTCCCCCGGTAGCGGCGCCTGTGCCCGCACCGGTGCCGGCGCCTGTGGAACCGCCCCGGTCGTACCCTGTGCGGGAGCCGTACCCGGCGACGCGCTACGAGGCACCGCCGCAGCCGGAACTGGAAGAGACACCCCCGCCGATCAAACCCGTGACCAACCGCTCCGGGACGGGCTTAGCGATTTTCCTTGTCGCTTCTGTGCTCGTCACCGCAGCGGCGCTAGTCGGCGCATGGTGGTTCGGGTCCGGCATGTACGGCCTCATGCCACAGCTCATCGTGCCGATGGCCCCGCCAGCAACTCCGTAGAGCCGGCCGGCGGGGCCATCGAAAGGGCTGATGCGGGCTAGTAGCGCAGCATCTCCGCAACGAGGAAGGCCAGCTCAAGGGCCTGCTCGGTGTTGAGGCGCGGGTCGCACGCGGACTCGTAGCGGCCCGGCAGGTCGAGGTCGGTGATGTCCTGGGCGCCGCCCAGGCACTCCGTAACGTTCTCACCGGTCAGCTCGATGTGGATGCCACCCGGGTGGGTGCCCAGCTGACGGTGCACCTCGAAGAAGCCCTGCACTTCGTCGATGATCTTGTCGAAGTGGCGGGTCTTGTACCCGTTCGACGCCGTGAACGTGTTGCCGTGCATCGGGTCCGACTGCCAGACAACCTTGTGCCCGGAGGCCTCGACGGCGTTGACGATGCCGGGCAGAACCTTGCGCACGTTCTCATGTCCCATTCGGATGACCATGGTCACGCGGCCGGGCTCGAAGTTCGGGTCCAGCTTGTTGGCGTATGCGACCGCTTCCTCCGGCGTCGTGCTCGGCCCAAGCTTGATGCCGACGGGGTTGCTCACGAGTGCGGCGAAGTTGACGTGGAAGTCCTCGATGCCGCGGGTGCGCTCGCCGATCCACAGCTGATGCGCGGAGAGATCGTAGAGCTTCTGGTTGCCCTCGGAGTCGTCGGCAAGGCGCAGCATGGCGCGCTCGTAGTCGACGAGCAGCGCCTCGTGCGAGGCGTAGATCTCGGAGGTGCGAAGGTGATCGTCCTGGACGCCGCAGGCGCCCATGAAGGCGAGAGAGCGGGAGATCTCGCGCCCCAGCGCCTCGTAGCGCGCCCCCGCCGGGGAGTTCGCCACGAACCTGCGGTTCCAGTCGTTGATGTTGTGCAGGTCGGCCGTGCCGGACGTCGCGAGAGCCCGCACCAGGTTCATGGCAGCCGACGCGTTCGCGTAGGCGCGCACCATGCGCGCGGGGTCGTGGCGGCGTGCCTCCGGGGTCGGCTCGACACCGTTGACGATGTCACCGCGGTAGTTCGGCAAGCCGTTGCCGTCCAGGTCGGACGAGCGCGGCTTCGCGTACTGGCCTGCGAGGCGGCCGAGCTTGAGCACCGGCATCGACGCACCGTAGGTCAGCACTGCCGCCATCTGCAGCAGCGTGCGCACGTTGGCGCGGATGTGCGGCTCCGTGTTGGACTCGAAGGTCTCGGCGCAGTCGCCGCCCTGCAGCAGGAATGCGTTGCCCTGGGCGACGTCGGCAAGCTTGCGCTTGACATCTTCGACCTCGGGGGCGAGCACGACCGGCGGGACAGATTCGAGGATCTTGCGGACATACTCCGCTTCCGTCTTATCCCAGCTCGGCTGCTGCTTGGCGTCACGCGCAATTACGTCCTGAAACTGGGCGTTCAGGTCTCCCGGCAGGGGCGGCAGATCGGGCAAAACGCTCTTCGGAATGTCAATAGTCCAACTCACCCCTATATTTTTAGCACGCCCCTTCACAAAAGGGCAGGTCGACCAGCGCCAATCAGCGCTGCGGCCCCCGCGTGAGGCGGCCGCGGCGATCCAGGGGGAGGATTCGCTGGCACACGTCGAACTTGGCGCGGTTATGGCGGGCGTCGACAAGCGCATCGTGGTTGCCTTCTGGCACGTTCGGCAGTTTGGGGCATCCTGCCATCTCCCAATACTGCTTGAGCTCCCGGGTGTAGCGCGGCAATTGACGCGGCAGACCGGTCATGTCGCCCCAGAGCTGCGCGAGAACGACGTGGTCGTAGGCTCCCACCCATGCCCACAGTTGCGGGGCGTCATCGTTGCCGCACAGGAAGTCGAACACCTCGCGGCGAATAGCAGAGATCGACTTCCACACGTTGCTCTGCGGGTTCGGCAACTTATCCAGGACGTTCTTTCGCACCCACGGGTTCGCCCGCCCCGCGTCAAACTCAGTGGACACCGCATAGTACTCACGCCCGTCCTCGGCGACAATGCCAATGGAGACGAGCTCAATGGTCGTGCCGTCCTCGATGAACTCCGTGTCGTAGAAGTAGCGCACCTACCTCACCTGCTCGCCGTCAGCGCGCTGGGATCGAGCCTCTGCACGGCGCGGCCAGAACATGACGACGGCGATCGCGATGACCACGGCTGGGCCAACGATAGTCACATGGAAACCCGTCATCGAGGCGACGAGAAACGCCGCAACGAGAAGGGAGGTGATAACAATGCGCGCGATGAGATCCCGGTCCATAGCCCCGATCCTATTCCCCGGCCCCCTACCGGTGATCCGTCGGCTCCGCCCCCGCCGGATAGCCCTTGCCTTCGCTTAACGACGCCTTCACGTCCGTCGCGTAAACATCGACATACTCGTAGCCCGACAGCTCCGACAAGCGGTGCATGACGAAATCGGTAAACGCCCTCACCACCTCGCGAGACTCCGGGTCAAACCCGTTGTCGCGGGCCCACTCGTGCGGGTCGATCAGCTCCCCGATCTTGATTCCGACGCGCACCGGGCGCGGGATCACCGTGCCGATCGGGTTGGCACGGCGCGTGTTGAGCATCGCGACCGGGACCACCGGGGCGCCGCTTTCCATGGCGATGCGCGCCATTCCGGTGCGCCCCTTGTAGATGCGCCCGTCCGGAGAACGGGTGCCCTCCGGGTAGATCGCGAACATGCCTCCTGCGTCGAGGACCGTGCGCGCTGCCTCCAGCAGCGCCTGCCCAGCGCCAGCGTTGCCGCGATCGACGGGGATCTGACCGGCAGAGATAAAGAAAAAACGCTTGATTCGGCCGGTGATACCGGGAGCGGTGAAGTACTCGTTCTTCGCGGGGAACGTCATCTGGCGGCGCAACATGAGCGGCAGGTAGAACGAGTCGAGGACAGACTGGTGGTTCGAGGGCAAGATCACCGCACCTGTGTCAGGCACGTTGTGGGCGCCTTCGATCTTCGGCCGGTTCCAAAGATAGAGCGGCGGCCCGATAATCGCCTTAAACAGCGTGTACCACTTGTTCGTCATCGTCCATCCGCTCCTTTTCGCGCGCTGTGCCGAGCCAAATCGGCGACCCCGATCATACCTGCGTCCGGGCCCAGCTCTGCCCGCAGGACCCGCGGAAGCGGGCGGTACCCGGCGCCGACGACGTGAGACGCCATCTCTTCGCACGCGGCACCCAGGAAGATGTCCGCATCCGCACTCACCCCGCCACCGAGAACGATGAGCTCCGGGTCGAGGACATCGGCGACGATCGACAATCCGATGCCCAACCAACGCGCAAACTCACCGATCGTAGCGATACCAAGCGCGTCGCCTTCTCGCGCGGCGCACATGATCTCGTGGCCGTCGGCCCGCTTGTCCACAACGTGGCGATACAGGCCGCACTTTTCGAATCCCCCACGGCCGGCAACCTCGATCGCAGTATCGACCAGTGCCGTTCCCGAGGCGTAGCGCTCAAGGCAGCCCTGCTTGCCGCAGGAGCACACGCGGCCATCGGGAACGACGGTGAGATGGCCGAACTCGGGGGCGGTGCCGAAGGCGCCTCGGTAAATCTCCCCGCGATGCATCAGCGTCGCGCCAATACCCGTGCCAACCGCAAAGAACACCCACGTCTGCGCGTTTCGGGCCGCGCCGTACGTGTACTCGCCCCACGCCGCGGAGTTCGCATCATGCTCCAAACGCACGGGCAACTCCAGCGCCGCTTCAAGTGTGGCCTTCACCGGCGCATCGTTGCGCCACGGCAGATGGGGCGCGAAGCGCACGACCTCGCACTCGGGGTCAAGGAAACCCGCCAACGCGACACCGACGGCGTCGATAGCGAAATCGCGGCGCAGATCGGCAACGATGTCTGTGACGGCCGCCGTCAATTCCGTTTCCCTGTGCGGGGTGCGTGCGGCCCGGCGCGCCACGATGGTGCCGTCCGCGCTCACCAGCCCGGCCCGAATGCTGGTGCCCCCAATATCGAAGCCGACCGTCAAGGCTCCGGTATCGACGGGTGCATCAAGCACGGACTTTTCAAACATAGGCAGACAGTTTAGCCCTGTGGCGTGAGAACTCGGTAACACCGTCGCCCGAGCTCGTCCCAGCTGAAGTGCCGTTCCACGAACTCCCGGCCCGCCTTGCCCATCGACGTGCGACACGTGGCGTCGTTAAGCAAACCCGCGATACTTTCCACGATGTGGGCGAGGTCGCGTCCGTCGACAACGACGCCTGCCCCCTCCCCGACCGCCTCGGGTGCGCCGCCGGAATCCCCGGCGACCACGGGCACCGCACACGCCTGGGCTTCGAGGTACACAATGCCGAGGCCTTCGACATCGAGGCCACCTCCCCGGGTACGGGCGGGCATGGCGAAAACGTCTGCGGCCGCGACGAGGTCGCGCATATCAGAGCGTTCGACTGGACCGGTGAAAATGACCGCATCCCGGTCCGCGGGCTCAAGATGCCGCGCGTATCGACGCAGCGTGGTCCCGTACGACCCGGCTCCGATGATCACTAGGACAGCACCCGGGCACCGCCGGCGAATCTCCGGAAGCGCGCGGATGAGCTGGTCCTGGCCCTTGCGGGCGACCAGGCGGGATGCACAAACGATGACTGGCGCCTCGCCGAGGCCCCAGCGCTGTCTCGTCGCCAAGCGTTGCGCTGCTGTGGCTGGACGGAAGAAGTTGGTATCAACCCCGGAGGGTAGCGCCACATACTGCGTCTTCTCCCCCACGGCTGGCCGGAACCGGCCGAGCGTGTAGCGGGAGATGTAGGTGACCACGTCGGAGGAGTCCCCGATGCGCCGCAGGACACTGCGCGCGCCCGGCACCATGGACCAACCAACCTCGTGCCCGTGGGTGGTCGCAACCACCCGCCGGGCACCGGCGGAGCGTGCCGCGCTGCCCAGCACCGCCAGCGGCGCGGCGGCACCGAACCACACGGTATCCACGTCGAATTCCCGGATGATGCGCTGCATCTGCGCGCGCACGGCGGGAGTGGGCAGCAACACCTTCTGCCGCGCCCGGATCACTGTGTAGTCCACGCTCGCGTCCCACTGTGCCGCAGCGGCTGCGTCGTGAGTCGACGCGAAGACGATGAGGTTGTCTGTGCCGGCGTGGCGGACAACTTCAGCAGCGAAGTCCCTCAGGTACGACTGAATCCCGCCCACTGTGGGCGGGAAGTCATTCGTGACAAGAAGAATACTCACCTGGGTTGTCTATTGCCGGTGCTTAGTACCGGACAGCGCCTTGGATCGGCATGGAGTTCAATCCGACAACCTGGACCGGAACGCCGTAGTCGGAGGCGTGGACAACTTGACCATTGCCGATGTACATGCCCACGTGGGTGACACCCGGGTAGTAGCCGATAATGTCGCCCGGTTGGAGCTCGGAAAGAGACACCGGCGTGCCCCCAGCGAGCTGGGCCTGCGACGTCCGCGGGATGGCAGTGCCGTTCTGGGCGTACGCCCACACCATCAGGCCTGAGCAGTCGAACGCGTCGGGGCCGGAGGCACCCCAGCCGTACGGCTTTCCGAGCTGAGCCATCGCGGCGCCAACAATGCCGGCGCCAGCACCCGACAGCACTACTGCGGGCGCGGCAATCGGGTTGTCCTTGTTTTCCCAGCGAGCTCGCTGCTCCGGGGTGAGGCCGTCGACCCTGGCGACAATCTCTGCAACCTTTTGATCGAGCTCACCGCGCTCGCGCTCCAGCTTGCTGCGCTTCGCGTCGAGCTGGTTGCGTTGAAACTCGGTCTCCGCAACCGCAATGTTGGCCTCGTTGGCTTTCTCCGCGGCCTGCTCGTTTACCCGCTGCAGGTCGCTCAGCGCGCGCTCCGACTTACGGATGATCGAATCGAGGTACGCCGCACGGTCGATCAGCTTCTGCGGGTTCTCGGCCCCCAGGCTATTAATGACGAGGTCCGAACGCGTGGTCCGGTTCTGCGATGCCGCGATGCTGTTAACGGTGTCCCGCTCGAGGCCGCGGGCGATGTTAATTTCCTCCACCTCGCGCTTGGCGGCGCCGACGCGCACGCGCAGCTCCTCGAGACGCAACTCTGCAACCGCGATCTCGTCTTCCGTTTGTTTGAGTTCCTCGGCCTTGCCGGTCGCCTCATGGGAGAGAGTGTCCATCTCTGCGATCAAGGTGTCTACTTCGTCGGCTACCGCCAACGGCTGTACTCCAGAAACGATGATGGCACCACATGCCAGGGCGGTGACGGGAGTACGGAACGAACGGCCGCGAGATGCGAGGGAATGCTTGCCCACGAGCTCCTCTTTCAGGTTGCATGCTTGCCGCCAGCGACGGGACGAGCACCAGATCTTTACAAAACTGTTACCCAACTATAGCGGTCATGCCGGTGAGGTCAAGCCGTAACCTGGGTCACGCTTCGCCGCAGGTCGTCGCCCCCCCGAGTAGGACACCAACGACAACACCCACCCCGCACCGTCAGGCGTGAAGTGGGTGGAGTGGATCCAGACAGCTTAGAAACGCACTGCGGAGTGAATCGGCATCATGTTGAGGGGGCGCTCAGCAACCGGGGCACCGCTGTTGAGTGCGTCGATGATGGTGCCGTTGCCGGTGTAGATGCCGACGTGGGAGGCGCCACCGTAGAAAGCGACAATGTCGCCGGCCTGCAGCTGGTCAAGCGACACGCGCTGGCCGGCACCGGCCTGGGCCTGGGAGGTGCGCGGGATAGCCTTGCCAGCCTGGGAGTAGACCCAGGAGGTGAAGCCGGAGCAGTCGAAGGCGTTCGGGCCAGCGGCGCCGTAAACGTACGGGGAGCCAATCTTGGTGCGGGCGATCTCGACAATGCGCTGGCCGTTGGTCACCTGCGGGGCAACCTGTGCCACTGCCCCTGCAGCGTTGTAGTTAGCCTGCTGCTGACCCTGGACGTCGGCCAGGGACGGGATCCACTGGGTAACACCCGGGACGTTAGCGATGCCGGGGACGTTCTCAATGTTCGGCACTTCGAAGGAGGCGGGGCTGTTGGGCACCCGGACCTCGACGGCACCCGCAGCTGCGGGGGCGATGAGGGTGGCGCTGGCGGCAACTGCGGTTGCGGCGGCAACGTTACGGGCAACGTTGTTGGTCTGACGGCGGTGCTTAGCCACGAAAAGAGTCTCCATATCATCTCTGATGCCTACCGGGTTAGCTGTCGGGTTGGGCTTGAGAATCAGCCTTGGACTGCTCCGTGCCGCTCCTTGGCGGCATCCTCACATCCATTCACCCCAGGCGGGCCTAGGCCCTGCGGGTCCCCGGCTCCGCAGCGTCGACCTCAAAGGGTATGAAGTCGGTCTGCCGCGGATTCGGCTCATATGTTCTTGTGCGAATTGCCGACAGCTGTTTCTCATTGGCTGCCGCAATGTCTCGGTAAGATTACGAAATGGATACAGACATTGTCCAACCCGACACGCGTTATCGTCCTGTAATCAAACAGTGGCGCGCATTAGTGAAGGAAATCAGCGCCCAAGTCTCCCCAACGTTGACGCCTGAAATAACGAGTTAATCACCGCTGAGCTGCAACGTTATCCGTATGCGATTCCCGTTTTACGAAGTCGCCCCTTCGGCAATCTCGACATATAGCAAACACTGTGCGCTTGGTCACATTGCAGATCTTTGGGCCGCGATCGCAGTCCCCAGACGTGAAAAGACCCCCTCCGGAGAGGGGGTCTCAGACCGCAATTGGTGACGCTAGATATTAGTAGCGCGGGCGACCATCG
Organism: Corynebacterium sp. LK2510; assembly: GCF_040946405.1. NCBI lineage: Bacteria > Bacillati > Actinomycetota > Actinomycetes > Mycobacteriales > Corynebacteriaceae > Corynebacterium > Corynebacterium sp. LK2510. The sequence continues at coordinate 66,504 of NZ_JAYWLR010000004.1, forward strand.
CCGTAGGTGGCGTCGCGGTCGGTAGCGTCCTTCGACTGCTCGAGAGCACGCAGCGTCTCGATCTCGTCGTGGTGGTTGCGCTGCTTGGCATCCCGAACACGCTCCGTGACGCCGATCTCAGCGGACTTGAAGGCGCCGATGGTCTCGGAGTCGGCGTAGCCGAGCTGGTTGAGCTGCTTCGGCACCGGAGCGCCTGCGTACTCGAGCGGGACCGGGTGGCCGTGCTCGTCGACCGGTCCGAGCGGCTGGTGGACCTCAACGAAGGCACCGTTCGGCAGCTTCTTGATCACGCCGGTCTCGATGCCGTGCTCCAGGACCTCGCGGTCGGAGCGCTGCAGACCAATGCAGATGCGGTAGGTGATGAAGTACGCCAGCGGCGGCAGGATGATCAGGCCGATGCGGCCGAACCACGTCATCGCGTTCAAGGAGATCTCGAAGAAGTGCGCGATGTGGTCGTTGCCGCCAGAGATGGTCAGCAGCAGGAAGAACACGATGCCCATGACGCCGATACCGGTGCGCACCGGAACGTCGCGCGGACGCTGCAGGAGGTTGTGGTGGGCGTCGTCGCCGGTGACAGCCTTCTCGATGAACGGGTAGGCGAACAGCAGTGCCACGAGTGCGCCACAGAGCAGGGCCACCCAGAACGCGCCCGGGATGGTGTAGTTGCCCAGGTAGAGCTCCCACGCCGGCATGACGCGGGCAGCACCGTCCGTCCACAGCATGTAGATGTCAGGCTGGGAACCCGCGGAGACCTGCGACGGGTTGTACGGTCCGATCGTCCAGATGGCGTTGATGGTGGTCAGACCGGCCATACCTGCGAGAACACCGAAGACGATGAACATGAAGCCGATCGCCTTGATGGCGAAAACCGGCATGATGCGGATGCCGACAACGTTGTTCTCGGTGCGTCCCGGTCCCGGGAACTGGGTATGCTTCTGGAACCAGACGAGCAGGAGGTGTGCTGCGACCAATGCCAGGATGATGCCCGGCAGGATCAGCACGTGCAGGATGTAGAAGCGGTCCAGCATCAGGTCGGACGGGAAGTCGCCGCCGAAGATAGCCCAGTGCATCCAGGTGCCGATGATCGGCAGACCAACGACAATGGCGGACATAATGCGGAGGCCAACGCCGGAGAGCAGGTCGTCCGGCAGGGAGTAACCCATGAAGCCCTCGGCCATGCCGAGCAGGATCAGGGTGACACCGATGACCCAGTTCGCCTCACGCGGGCGACGGAACGCGCCGGTGAAGAAGATGCGCATCATGTGGGCGAACATCGCCATCATGAACATCAGCGCGGCCCAGTGGTGCATCTGGCGGACAAACAGGCCGCCGCGCACACCGAACGAGATATCGAGTGCCGTCGCGTAAGCGCGCGACATCTCGACGCCGTTGAGCGGCAGGTAGTCGCCGGCGTAGATGACCTTGGTGATAGAGGGGTCGAAGAACAGGGCGAGGTAGATGCCTGTCAGCAGCAGGATGATGAAGCTGTACAGCGCCATCTCGCCGAGCATGAACGACCAGTGCGTCGGGAAGACCTTGTTCAGCTGGGGCCGAAGGAATCCCGAGACCGTGTAGCGCGAATCAACGTTATCCGCGGCTTGTGCGAGTTTAGTGCTCATTAGGACTTACGCTCCCAGAATGCAGGGCCCACGGGCTCAATGAAGTTCCCGTTGGCAACGAGGTATCCGTCTTCGTCAATCGTCACAGGCAGCTGCGGCAGTGCACGGGCGGCGGGGCCGAAGACCGGCTTGCCGTAGTGCAGCGCGTCAAACTGCGACTGGTGGCACGGGCAGAGGATGCGGTTGGTCTGCGCCTCGTAGAGAGAGGTCGGGCAGCCGATGTGGGTGCAGATCTTCGAGTAGGCGTAGAAGTCGCCGTAGTGGAAGTCTTCCTGGCCTTCACGCTCAACGACGCGGCGGGCGTCCTCCGAACGCAGGCGGATCAGCATGACCGAGTTGCGCGGCCCGTGAATGGAGTGCATGTGGTTCTCATACACGTCGCGGGTCGGATCGTACTCGGCGCCGTCGTTGACGTCGTCCGGGTAGAGCGGGAACACCGTCTCCATGGACGCGGCGTCGAGATCCTCCGGGCGCATGCGCACCAGGCGGGAGACACCGGCGGTGGTGTAGTGAGAACCGGCTGCACCCTCGTGCAGCTCGGCGATCGCACCGGTGTCGCGGCCGAGGTAGACCTTGACGCCTTGATCCGCGAGGGTCCAGCCGTGGGTCCACAGGGTGCCGTCGCCGAAGTAGTTAAGCTCGTGGCGCGGGCGCCACGGGTTCTTGATCATGCCGCCGAGCGGCGCAATGATCATCAGACCCGTCAGGAGGCCAGCTGCACCGAGCAGACCCTGCATTGCTTTGCGACGGCCGAAGGTCGAGGTCTCCCAGGCGTCGTTAAGCAGGGCCGTGGTCGTGCGGCGGTCGAGCTCGCTGGAGCGGCCGTCGTGGCGGCGCTGCACCGAGATCTCCTCGGGCACGAACTTCTTCACGTACTGGATGATCGCGATTCCGAGGGAAGCGAGCGCCAGCAGCGAGGTCAGGCCGAGCAACGGGGTGTAGGCGGTGTAGAGCCACAGCCCCTCGTCACCGTGGAAGCGCGGCTCCCACGGCCAGAACAGATAAACCGCGAGGAATGCGAGGCCCATGACCACGGAGATAATGAGCCAGGTGTTGATGTTGCGGGCGGCGGAGCGCTCGCTCGGGTCGCCCTCGACTGGGAAGCGTTCCTTGCGGTAGGCAACGGTGACGTCGTCAAGCTCGGTGCCCAGAGCCGCGAGCTCGGCATTGTTGAGCTTCGAGAGCTCCGCCTCGGTGTAGTTCTTGTTCACTTCATTGCTCATGAGCGCGATCCAATCCAGATAGCAGCGGCAGCGACGAGAGAGACGCCGATGACCCACATGGCGATACCTTCAGACACAGGGCCGAGGCCGCCGAGCGCGTAGCCAGCCGGGCTCGGGGTCTCCTTGGAGGACTTGATGAAGGCGATGATGTCCTTCTTCTCGTCAGCGGTGAGCTGGCGGTCGGAGAACTTCGGCATGTTCTGCGGGCCGGTCAGCATCGCCTGGTAGATCTCCTGCTCGTTGGCGGGATCGAGCGGCGGTGCGTACTTACCGGAGGACAGCGCGCCGCCGCGACCAGTGAAGTTGTGGCAGGAAGCGCAGTTCAGACGGAACAGTTCGCCACCGCGGGCGACGTCGCCGGCCTGAATCTGGCCGTTGTAGTTGGTGCCGCGCAGCGACTCCATGGCGAGCGTGCCGTCCTCGTTGTAGACCAGGCCCGGGCCACCGCCGTTGGCGGCGACGTAGGCGGCCATGGCGAGCGCCTGGGACTCGGTGTAGCGCGGCTTCTTACGCTCAGCCTGAGCGTCGTTGGACATCATCGGCATACGGCCGGAGTTGACCTGGAAGTACACGGCGCCTTCGCCGGTACCGATCAGGGAGGGACCGCGGCCTTCGACGCCCTGCAGGTTCGCGCCGTGGCAGGTGATGCAGGCGACGTCGTAGAGGTCCTTACCCTCCTGGATCATTGCCTGCTCATCGCGCTGTGCGGTGGCAACCTGAGCGTTCGGCGCGAGAGCGGTCGCGAGCACGCCCGCACCGGTCAGGCCAAAGGTCAGTGCGGCAGCACCGGCGACGGTGCGCCGCATCTTGCGGCGGCTCCGCGTCTTCTTTGGGGTGTTTTCCATCATTTTCCCTTTATCGACTATTGAGAGGTATTCGAAAGACTGCTAGTGCATCACGTACCGCCTTTCGGCGGCAGTACCTACTGAACGAGGTAGAGGGTGATGAACACGCCGACCCAAATAACGTCGACGAAGTGCCAGTAGTAGGACGTCGCCATTGCGGCGGTCGCCTGGGCGGGGGTGAACTTCGACTTGGAGATACGGAGCAAGATGACCACGAAGGCGAGGATGCCGGCGGTCACGTGGGCCATGTGGAACCCGGTGATGATGTAGAACATCGAGCCGTACACGCTAGCCTGCGGGGTCACACCGTGCAGCACCATCTCGGTCCACTCGAAGGCAACGAGGCCCAGGAAGATCACGCCGAGGAGGATGGTCACGGTAAACCACTTGCGGAGTCCGAAAACGTCACCCCTTTCCGCCGCGAAGACGCCCATCTGCGAAGTCACAGATGAGGCGATGAGGACGACGGTGATAATCAGGCCGAACAGCACATTAAGGTGCTCGGTCTGGTGCTCCCAGTCCCCTGCGGTCATACCGTTTGCGCGCGAGGTGAAGTACATCGCGAACAAGCCGGCAAAGAACATCAACTCTTGGGCGAGGAACGCAATCGTGCCCACGCTGACCATGTTGGGTCGGTTCAGCACTGGGACACGGCCTTGCGGCGTCGCCATACCTTGGTTTTGAATTGCGGTCGTCACGTGTGTCAGTATCGCCGTTTTCCGCCTGAAAGTCATCTCACTTACCCCCGATATTTTGCTGAGAGCACGTGTCCAACCTGCCACTTTGTCCCGAATGCGCGGTGAAGCAAATTTTCTCGCACTCAGGGGGAACTTTTGCGCACGCTTTACGACGCACATCCGCGCAGGTCACGGCGCAGCCTCTCGGCACGGCGCGAAACGTCGAACGATTTGCCCCGTCTCTAGCCCGCTTCGCCACCGCTCTATCCCAAAAGATTCAGTTCCCGACTGTGAGCAGATTCACACTTTCCCCACGGAGAGACCCAGGCTCAACAAACTTTCGGATGACCCCTCCCCCGCCGTGCGCCGCGCACGTAAAAGACCCTCTCCCACCATGGGAGAGGGTCGTCCAGGGCCGAGTGGCCCGCGTCGGGCGGAAGGCAGCCGCCGGTACGGAGCTTTAGTGCTTCTCTCGCGGGATACCGTACTGCAGGCTCAGCTGCGTGGTGGTCCACACGAGCAGGACCGCGCCGATGGCCACGAGCCACAGCTGCCAGAAGGCGATCCCGAGTCCGAGGAAGAACACTGCGCCGGACATGGCCAGCGGCCAGATGGAGTGCGGGGAGAAGAAGCCGAGGACGCCAGCGCCGTCCTCAATCTCTGCTTCCTCCCAGTCCTCCGGGACGATGTCCATGCGACGCTCGGTGAAGTCGAGGTAGACCGCCATCATGAACGCCAGTGCTGTGGCGAGCACGAGGCCGACGGCGCCGACCCACTCAACCCCGAACAGGTACGCGTCGTCGCCGACCCACATGGTGGCGAGGATGTAGAAGACACCCATCAAGAGAAGGAAGGTGCCAATGGCGTAGAAGACCTTTGATCCGGTTCCCATTGTCCGTGTCTCTCTTTCTTATGCGTTCGCGTTCGGGTCTTGGAAGTTGCCGCCGTCCCGGGTGCCGGTGCGGCTCGAGTTGAACGGGTTGGTCGAGGTCGCGTACGGAGCCTCGCCAATAGCGGAGAGGGCCTCGGCGTTGGTGGCCATCGGGTTCTGCTCGCGGAACGCGATGTAGTCGCGGAACGCCTCCGGTGACACAGCGCGGATCTCGAAGTTCATCATGGCGTGGTAGGTGCCGCACATCTCAGCGCAACGGCCGACGAAGGCGCCCTCGCGCTCGATTCGCTCGATCTGGAAAGCGCGCTCCTGCTGGTTGGCTTCGGGGTGGGCGTAAGCGTCACGCTTGAACAGGAACTCGGGAACCCAGAAGGCGTGGCTCACGTCAGCGGACGCGAGACGGAACTCGATCGGGGTATCGGTCGGCAGGACCAGGACCGGAACCTCGTCGGTCGTACCGAGGGTCTCGATGCGGTTGAAGTTCAGGTAGGACATGTCGCCCTGGGACATGCCGTGAATCGGGTTGGCATTCTTCATACCCTCGGGGTCGTACTTGGTCTCCTCCGCAGCGGCCTGACGCTCGGCGTCGATTCCATTGTAGGGCTGGCCGGTCGGAGACAGGTCCGCGCCGATCTGGGCGTAGCCGAACTTCCAGTTCCACTGGAACGCCGTGACGTCGACGGTGACCTCGGGGTCCTTGTCGCGTGCGGTGACGGCGGTCTGCACCTGGACGGTGAAGAAGAACAGGACGAAGACGATAACGATCGGGACGATCGTCAGCACTAGCTCGAGCGGCACGTTGTACTGCAGCTGCTTCGGGAACTCGTCGTTCGTCCGCTTGGACTGCGCCTTGCGGTTCCACTTGAAGACCGCGACGAGGAACAGGCCCCACATGATGATGCCGATAATCCAGGCGGCGAGCCAGACCCAGACCCAGAAGTTGTACATCTGAGCACCCTCAGGGGTGACCGGATCCGGCCAACCCATGTCCAAAACCCTGGAGAGCGCCTCGGGCGGAGCAACCTCACAACCAGCGAGGCCGAGGCCGCCGAGGAGCAGCGCGCCCGCAACGCCGGCCTTCTTGGCAAAGCTGCGGTTCGTAACCTTATCCACGTGTGTCTGCCTTCCTGTCCACACTAAAAACTATCGATCTGCCCCAGTCAGGGACACATATCGCTACCCAGTCAGGATAGAACATGGCGCAGCCTCCTTCGGAATTCCCGGAAGCGGCGCTGAGAGCCCGCTTCACGACGCCCGCCGGACAGCCGAACAGACCACCGTGCACCGCGGTCATGCTGGGGTTTATGACGCACGACCGGCCCCCAAGTAACAAGGGTCACATACCTTTCCCGAAGCCATCATCCATAAGTTGGCCCCCTTTCGGGGACGGGCTAAAGGTGGACGCCGAATCGGCGCGCAACCCGAGCTCGCCACGCGGTGTCGCGGTTACCGGCTGCGGGCGCTGCGTCTCTATTGTTGAGGGGACACTTCGTGCGCGCCCCCGACGGGCGCGGTGCGTCCTTTAATAACGGAGAGGTTTTCTACATGTGCGGTCTTCTCGCCATGCTTTCGGCCCGCGGCAACGGCCAGGAGTACGTCTCAGCTGTGGAAGGTGCGCTGCACTGCATGTACCACCGCGGCCCGGACGCGGCAGGCACCTGGAACGACGATGACGCCGTTTTCGGTTTCAACCGTCTGGCGATTATCGACATTGAACACTCCCACCAGCCGCTGCGCTGGGGACCCGCCGAGAATCCGCAACGCTACGCACTGACGTTCAACGGCGAGATCTACAACTACCTCGAACTGCGCGACGAACTCTCCGCAGCTGGATACTCCTTCAACACGGAGGGCGACGGCGAGCCGATCCTCGTGGGCTACCACCACTGGGGTACTGACGTGGTCAACCACCTGCGAGGCATGTTCGGCTTCGTCATTTGGGACACCGAGACCCGCACGATGTTCGCGGCCCGCGACCAGTTCGGCATCAAGCCCCTCTACTACGCCACCACTGAAGCAGGGACCGTCTTTGCGTCCGAGAAGAAGTCGATCCTCGAGATGGCTGAGGCTATCGGTCTGGGCCTGGACCTTGACCGTCGCGCAATCGAGCACTACGTAGACCTGCAGTACGTGCCGGAGCCGGAGAGCCTCCACGCACAGATCCGCCGCGTCGAGTCGGGCTCCACCGTCACCCTCTCCCCCGGCGGTGAGGTCGTCTCCGAGCGCTACTTCCGCCCGCACTTCACCCCGGCGACGATCACTAAAGGAAACGAGCAGGAACTTTTCGACCGTATTGCCCGGGCGCTCGAGGATTCCGTCGAAAAGCACATGCGTGCTGACGTCACCGTCGGGTCGTTCCTCTCTGGCGGAATCGACTCCACCGCGATCGCGGCTTTGGCCAAGCGCCACAACCCTGACCTTCTTACCTTTACTACTGGTTTCGAGCGCGAGGGCTACTCCGAGGTCGATGTCGCCGCGGAATCCGCCGCCGCGATTGGTGTCGAGCACATCGTCAAGATCGTCTCCCCCGAGGAGTACGCCGACGCCATCCCGAAGATCATGTGGTACCTCGACGACCCCGTCGCCGACCCGTCACTGGTGCCGCTCTACTTCGTCGCGCAGGAGGCACGCAAGCACGTCAAGGTCGTTCTTTCAGGTGAAGGCGCGGACGAGCTGTTCGGCGGCTACACCATTTATAAGGAGCCGCTCTCGCTTGCGCCCTTCGAAAAGCTGCCCGCCCCGCTCGCGAAGGGCCTCAACCGCCTGAGCCGTGTGCTTCCCGACGGCATGAAGGGCAAGAGCCTGCTCGAGCGCGGCACCACCCCGATGGAAGAGCGCTACTACGGCAACGCGCGCTCTTTCAACTACTCCCAGCTGCAGCGCGTGTTGCCCTGGGCAAAGCCGGAGTGGGACCACCGCGAGGTCACCGCGCCGATCTACGCGGCATCGACCGACATGGACCCGGTCGCGCGCATGCAGAACCTCGACCTGTTCACCTGGATGCGCGGCGACATCCTGGTCAAGGCCGACAAGATGAACATGGCGAACTCCCTCGAGCTGCGCGTTCCGTTCCTGGACAAGGTCGTCTTCGACGTCGCCCAGACGGTGCCGACCGAGCTGAAGATCGCCAACGGCACCACCAAGTACGCGCTGCGCAAGGCGATGGAGCAGATTGTTCCGGCGCACGTCCTCAACCGCAAGAAGCTGGGCTTCCCGGTGCCGATGCGCCACTGGCTGGCCGGCGAAGAGCTGTTCGGGTGGGCGCAAGACACGATCAACGAGTCCCAAACCGAGGACATCTTCAACAAACCGCAGGTCCTCGAGATGCTCAAGGAGCATCGCGACGGCGTCAGCGACCACTCGCGCCGACTGTGGACTGTGCTGGCATTCATGGTGTGGCACGGCATTTTTGTGGAGAACCGCATCGATCCTCGCATCGAGAAGCGCGACTACCCGGTCAAGCTCTAGCGCGGCCAGGTATTGCGCTCACAAAAGCTGCCCCGTCCGCATTACGGACGGGGCAGTTGTGTTGAGGCGTAGCGCCAGTTCGACGGGGAAGCGTCCCGCGCCGAGGCGGACTCTGCTTAGTTGAAGGAGTCGCCGCAGGCGCAGGAACCGCCGGCGTTGGGGTTGTCGATGGTGAAACCCTGTTGCTCGATGGTGTCAGCGAAATCGATCGTCGCGCCCGAGAGGTACGGGACGCTCATCTTGTCCACCACGAGGCGCACACCGCCGACCTCGTCAGCCTTGTCGCCGTCCAGCTCGCGGTCGTCGAAGTAGAGCTGGTAGCGCAGTCCAGCGCACCCGCCCGGCTGCACGGCAATGCGCAGAGACAGGTTGGTCGCGCCCTCCTGGTCCAGAAGAGCCTTCGCCTTGGCGGCTGCGGCATCAGTCAGGGTGACGCCGGTTGCGGAGGTCGGTGCTGTCATGAAAACTCCTTGTTCTCATTGAAGTACTCAGAGAGTGTGTAATACGCGCCCCAGAGTACCCCCGCTCACTTGGGCGGGTTCTATCTGATCGCGTTGTTCGTTCCAACGCTCCCGCCACGACCCGTATTCCCACGTGTCTGTGAGGGCCGGTAGCCTAATGGGCGTGAAACTTCCGTGGCAGAAATCAGAAGCACCCGCCTCCGGTTCGACCAAGGTCGATCTCGGCGACACGTCCGCCCCCGAGTCTGCGCACGGCGGCGCCGCCCGCGAATCCGGTGCCGAGCGCGCGCTGCCCAAAGGCTACACGCCGCCAAAAGGTCGCCCCACACCCAAGCGCCAGGAGCAGGAGATCAAGCGCGGCGTTATCCGCGACCCTGACGCGCTCACCCCAGCCCAGCGCCGCCAGCGCGACAAAGAGCTCAAGAAATCGATGAGCAAGGCTGAGTGGAAAGAGCACAAGCGCGCCCAGCGCGAGGAGGCTCGCCGCTCCAACAAGGAGATCCAGGCGCGTATCGACGCCGGTGACGACAGGTTCGTCCTCGACCGCGACAAGGGCGAGGTCCGCCGTTTCGTGCGTGACTGGGTCGACGCCCGTCGGTTCCTCAACAACTACGTCATGTTCGCGGCGTTGGTGATGCTGCTCATCTGGTTCCTCGGCTCGTTCGTGCCGCAGCTGTCCGCGTTCATGTCCTTGCTGTCGATGGTGTTCATCGTGGCCGTGTTCGCGGAGGCCGTCCTGATTGGCAAGCGCGCCAACACGGCTGTGCGCGAGCGCTTCCCCGACACCACCGACACCGGCTTCGGACTGGGCATGTACGCATTTTCGCGCGCAAGCCAGCCGCGCAAGTGGCGCTCCCCCAAGCCACGCGTCGCTGTCGGCGACAAGGTGTAGCGCGCCATGGCGGAGCTCTTTGCCCCGGTCGATCTCCCCGATGCCGCCCTCCGGGCGCAGGTGGAGTCTGTGTTGTCCGGCTCTGCACGCGGCCGATCGTTCGGCCGTTTAGGGCACCTCGGCGCGTGGATCGCCGCGTGCCAGGGCTCGCTTCGCCCCGCCCCGTTCGACCGCCCGCGCGCGATCGTTGTTGCCGGTAACCACGGCATTGCCGCGCGCGGAATCTCCGCGTTTACGCCGGAGGCGACCACTGTGCACGTGCGCGAGATAGCGGCCGGCGGCGGTCCCGTCAACGTTGCCGCGCGCGCTGCCAACTGCAGCGTCAGGCTTATCGACGACTGGCTGGACTCCCCCACCGGCGCCATCGATGTCACCGACGCGATGAGTGCGGCAGAGTTCGACTCCGCTCTTCAGCGCGGCCGCGACATCGCGGACCAGGAAGTGGACGCGGGTACCGACCTGCTCATCCCGGGTGACATCGGAGTGGGCAACACGACCGTCGCCGCCACGGTGTTCGGCGTGTTCACACGCACCGAGCCGGTCGTCGCCGTCGGGCGCGGCAGCGGAATCAATGACGAGGTCTGGAAGGTCAAGGTCGCCGCGGTGCGCGACGCCATGTTCCGCGTGCGCGATTTCCGCGAGGATGTGCCCCGCGTCCTTGCCGCGATTTCTTCACCCGATTTCGTTGCGCTGGTCGGCCTGATCGCCCAGGCGGCGGTACGCCGCACGCCCGCGCTTCTCGACGGCGCCTACGCCACCCTCGCCGCGTACGTGGCTGAGCGTCTCGCCCCAGGCACACGGGGGTGGCTGTACGCCGCGCAATTGGGAGCAGAACCGGCCCACGCGGTGTGCCTGACAGCCCTCGACCTCACCCCGCTGCTCGCACTTGACGTCTCAACCGGCCAGGGCACGGGCGGACTACTCGCATTGCCGCTGCTCAACGCAGCAGCCGAGATGGTCGGCGACGAAATCGACCTCGCCCGAGGCGACGCGCACTAAGCACGCGCCCCGAGGCGAGGTCGGGTTCGGTTCGGCTCTTACGCCTCGACGAGGGTGGTGTTCCACCCGTGGGTGTCGGCGACGCGACCCTGCTGAATGCCGGTCAAGGCATCGCGCAGGCGCATGGTGATCTCACCGGACTCGTTGTTGTTGACGGTGAACTCACCGGAGTTGCTCAGCACCCTGCCCACGGGGGTGAGCACGGCGGCGGTGCCGCAGGCGAGTGTCTCGGTGATGCGGCCGGATTCCGCGCCCTCGCGCCACTCCGCAACCGTGATGCGGCGCTCCTCGGTCTCGTAGCCGAGGTCGCGTGCAACCTGGAGCAGGGAGGCACGGGTGATGCCGGCGAGCAAGGAACCGGACAGTGCCGGTGTGATGATCTTGGCGTCGTCGCCGGAGCCCTCGACGAACATGAGGTTCATGCCGCCCATTTCCTCGATGTAGGTGCGCTCAATGGCGTCGAGCCACACAACCTGGTCGCAGCCCTTCTCCTGCGCCTGAGCCTGCGCGAGCAGAGAGGCAGCGTAGTTGCCCGCGAACTTTGCGTCGCCGGTGCCGCCTGGCGAGGCGCGCACGTAGTCTTCGGAGATCCACACGCTGACGGGGTTCACGCCGCCGGCGAAGTAGGGGCCTGCGGGCGAGGCGATGACGTAGAAGGTGTACGAGCTCGAGGGCTTGACACCGAGGGTGTTTTCGGTGCCGATCATGAACGGGCGCAGGTAGAGGGAGGCTTCGCCGCCGGCTGCGGGGACCCAGTCACGGTCGACGCTGACAAGCTGGCGCAGTGCCTCGATGAACAGGTCTTCCGGCAGCTCGGGCATGGCGATGCGGCGTGCCGAGTGCTGCATGCGGCGAGCGTTCTGCTCGGGGCGGAAGGTGGTGATCGAGCCGTCCTCGTGGCGGTAGGCCTTCAGGCCCTCGAAGATTGCCTGGCCGTAGTGCAGGACGTTCGACGAAGGATCGAGGGTGATCGCTTCGTAGGGACGCACCTGCGCGTCGTGCCAGCCGTCTTCCTCCGTCCATTCGATGGAGACCATGTGGTCAGTGAACTTCTTGCCGAATGCCGGGTTGGCGAGGATTGCCTCGCGCTCTTCACGGGACTTCGGTGAGGGGTGGTCTTTAACTGTGAATGAAAGGGTTGCCATGGGTACACCTTACCCGCACAACATCTCTGCTTATTTGTGACCTTCGTCCCGTTGCAAACGGTAGCGTGGAACCCAGTTATGCCTCCGAGACGAAAGGTGCGTTGCATCACTGTGAGAGCCCCAAACTTCACTCTCTCCCTTCCCGCCCGCGGTTCCATCCTCGAGCTCGCGTTTGCGACGTCGGTTCCGGCGCAAACCGGCGCGTTGCTTGTCCCCGTTGCCCGCGGTGAGGACAGCCTCGAAATCCCCGTCACCGCGCTTGGCACAGATAGCCTTCTTTCCGATCTGAAGGCGCTGGGCGCGACCGGCAAGCACGGAGAGATCACGCGCGTGCTTCGCGACGGCACCCTCACCATCGCGTTCGGCCTCGGCGACACCGACGACATCGACGCCGAGGCGGTGCGCCGCGCGGCGGGCGTGCTCGCCCGCAAGCTCAACGGAGTCGCCCAGGCGACAATTACTACCGAGTTCGGTGTGCGCCCGATTGTCGAGGGCCTCGTGCTCGGCGGCTACGCCTACTCCGGGTTGAAGGGGTCCGGGTCCGACACTGCGGGTGGCGCCGAGGGCGACGCAGACTCCGCGACACCAGATGCGGTCACGGTCACTGTCGTCGGCTCCGACGCCGCGCGCGACGAGTTCGAACGCGCTCTCATCGTGGCGGAGTCCACCGCCCTGGCCCGCGATCTGGTCAACACCCCGGCCAATATCCTGTACCCAGAGTCCTACGCCACGGTGATCCGCGAGATCGCAGAGCAGTCGGGATTCGAGGTGGAGGTGTTTGATGAAGCCGAGTTAGAGGCGCAGGGATTTGGCGGCATCCTCGCCGTCGGTAAGGGCTCGGTGCGCCCGCCGCGACTCGTTCACCTGACGTGGAAGCCGGAAAACGCCACCACATCGATCGCGCTGGTGGGCAAGGGCATCACCTTCGACACCGGCGGTATCTCGCTCAAGCCAGCGCCCAACATGGAGGACATGATTTCTGACATGGGTGGCTCCGCGGCCGTCGTCGCCGCGATGAGCGCAGCGGCACGGCTCGACACACCGGCGCACATTGAGGCTTGGGTGCCGTTGGCGGAGAACATGCCCTCCGGCAGCGCGACTCATCCGGGTGATGTAATCACGCACTACGGCGGGATCACCTCCGAGATCCTCAACACCGACGCCGAGGGCCGCCTCGTGCTTGCCGACGCCCTCGCGCGCGCCAGCGAGGACAACCCCGACTACCTCATCGAGACCGCCACGCTCACCGGCGCGCAACTGGTCGCTCTGGGCACCCGCACCGCAGGCGTGATGGGCTCCGACGAGTTCCGCGACCGCGTCGCAGAGATCGGCCGCAGCGTCGGTGAGAACGCCTGGGCGATGCCGCTGCTCGAGGAGCAGGAAAAGGAGCTGTCCTCCCCTGTGGCCGACATCCGCAACGTGCACAACTCACGCATGGGCGGAATGGTCTTCGCCGGGTTGTACCTGTCGCGCTTCATCGCAGATGACACCCAGTGGGTGCATCTCGACGTCGCTGGTCCGGCGTGGAACGGCTCGAGCCCGTGGGGCTACACCCCCAAGCGCGCCACCGGCGCTCCGGTGCGCACCATCGTGGAGACGCTGACGGAACTGGCCACCCGCTAGGAGTAAGGATTCTCGCCGCGCTCGAAGCGGGCGCGGCGCTTGCGCTGCTCTTCTCTTTTACGCAGCACCCGGTCCTGTTCCATGCGCTTACGCATGCGGTCGGGGTAGCCGGTCTCCTCGACGTCGTAAAGCGCGATGCCCAGCAGTTTCGCAACGGCGTCGATTCCCTTGGGCCCGCCGATGCGGCGGCGAGTAAACTCCCCTGTCTCGTCAACGAGGACAACAGACATCTCGTTGACCACGGTTTCCGGCTCGACGAAACCCTCCACGAACCGCCTGCCGTGAACCCACTGTTTCAGGTATTCGGCGTCTGCGGCGCGGATAGTGTTGCCCGGCGCGCGAGGAGGTTTCAGCGAGGACTGCGACGATGAGCTGCGGCGGCCGAATAGATTGAACACGCTCCTCATCTTAAGGGCGAAAAGCAGCCGACTCACACACATCTAGGGGGTGCGCCGTGGTGTTTTGTCCTTACACCCTCCCAGCGTGTGCGACGAGTTGCGGTGGGAATGTACGATTGGGCTTTGTATATTCCGCTTCACACAACCCCCCGAGGAGACAGGAAAAACATGGCTCACTCTGTAGAGATGCCCGAGTTGGGCGAATCAGTCACTGAAGGCACCATCACCACGTGGCTGAAGTCAGTCGGCGACACCGTCGAGGCTGACGAGCCGCTGCTCGAGGTGTCCACCGACAAGGTCGACACGGAAGTTCCGTCGCCGGTGTCTGGCGTGCTCCTCGAGATCAAGGCTGAAGAAGACGACACCGTCGACGTCGGCCAGGTCATCGCCATTATTGGCGAGGAGGGCGAGTCCGCAGGTTACGACAGCTCTGACGACGCTGACGAGGACGACAAAGACGACGAGGCTGAGAAGGACGAGGCTAAGGCTGAGTCCAAGGACGAGAAGTCGTCCGCGAAGAAGTCCTCCGGCTCCGCAACCGACGTTGAGATGCCCGAGCTCGGTGAGTCCGTCACCGAGGGCACCATCACCACCTGGCTGAAGTCCGTCGGCGACACCGTCGAGGTCGACGAGCCGCTGCTCGAGGTCTCCACCGACAAGGTCGACACCGAGATTCCGTCGCCGGTCGCCGGAACCCTCGTTGAGATCCTCGCTGAGGAAGACGACACCGTCGAGGTTGGTGAGGTCATCGCCCGCGTTGGCGACCCGGACGCAGCAGGATCCGGCGATTCCGAGGACAGCGTCGCCGACGCCGACGAAGAGGTCACCGAGGACAACTCCGCCAAGGGCGAAGGCACCAACCCCGAGGACGCCCCGAAGAAGTCCGAGGAGAAGTCCTCCTCCGCCAACAAGAAGGGCTCCGGTGAGTCCACCGACGTCCAGATGCCCGAGCTTGGTGAATCCGTCTCCGAGGGCACCATCACCACCTGGCTGAAGTCTGTCGGCGACATGGTCGAGGTCGACGAGCCGCTGCTCGAGGTCTCCACCGACAAGGTCGACACCGAGATCCCTTCCCCGGTCGAGGGCACGCTGCTCGAGATCCTCGCTGAGGAAGACGACACCGTCGAGGTCGGCGAGGTCATCGCCCGCATCGGCGATGCCGAGGCCGCCACAGACGCTGACGAGGCAGACGACGCTGATGAGGCTGAAGAAGCAGCTCCGGCGAAGTCCGAGGAGAAGACCGAGGACAAGACCGAAGCCAAGTCTGAGAAGAAGGCTGAGGAGCCGAAGAAGACCGAGAAGATGCCGGAGAAGAAGTCCGCTAACTCGGGCGACAAGGTCCCCTACGTCACCCCGCTCGTGCGCAAGCTCGCCGAGAAGCACGACGTGGACCTGTCCACCGTCGAGGGCACCGGCGTCGGCGGCCGCATCCGCAAGCAGGACGTCCTCGCCGCGGCTGAGGGCGGCAGCGCCCAGGGCTCGGCTGACAGCGCGCCGCAGGACTCCCGCTCGCGCTGGTCGACCAAGGCTGTCGACCCGGCCAAGCAGGAGCTCATCGGCACCACCAAGAAGGTCTCCCGCATCCGCGAGATCACCGCTGCGACGATGGTGGAGTCCCTGCGCACCACCGCGCAGCTGACCCACGTGCAGGAAGTCGATGTCACCCGCATCGCCGAGCTGCGCAAGAAGGCGAAGCCGAAGTTCCAGGCTAAGCACGAGGTCAACATCACCTTCCTCGCGTTCTTCATCAAGGCCGCTGCAGAGGCGCTCGTGTCTCACCCGAACGTCAACGCGTCCTACGACGCGCAGACCAAGGAGATCACCTACCACGAGGACGTCAACATCGGCATCGCCGTGGACACGCCGCACGGCCTGCTCGTGCCGGTGATCAAGAAGGTCCAGGAGCTCAACCTCGCCGAGATCGCCAAGGCTGTCTCTGACTTGGCCGAGCGCGCCCGCAACCGCAAGCTGCGCCCGGACGACATCTCCGGTGCGACCTTCACGGTGACCAACATCGGTTCCGCCGGTGCACTGATCGATACCCCGATCCTCACCCCGCCGCAGGCCGGCATCCTGGGTACCGCGGCCATCGAGAAGCGCCCGGTCATCGTGACCGAGGACGGAATCGATTCCATCGCGATCCGCCAGATGTGCTACCTGCCGTTCACCTACGACCACCAGCTGGTCGACGGTGCGGATGCAGGTCGCTTCATCACCACGATCAAGGACCGCATCGAGAAGGGCGACTTCGAGGCAGACCTCGACATCTAGTCCCCTGTAGATCCTGACGACACCTCAGCGGGTGTAGCCAGGAGCAGCTCCGTATAAGCCCCGCAGCGCCATCGTGCGCCGCGGGGCTTGCTGCGTTCCCGGGGTGGTGCTGCGCTCGGGTTGCGGCCCTGAAACGACGCTGATACGCAGCGACAATGCAAATCTGTCTCGAGATGTCCGGCGGCTGAATAGACTGGCTTGTGTGAACCCGTCCCCGCGACGCAAGGAGTACGTCTTGGATTACATTTCCCGCCATATTGGACCCGATGCCACAGAACAGTCTGAGATGCTTGACGCCCTGGGTTACGACAGCGCTGAGGTGCTCGTCGCCGCGGCAATGCCTCCCGGGATTAAGGCCACTCAGCCCATTGAGCTGCCTGCACCGCTGAGCGAGGCGCAGGCGCAAAATCGCCTGCGCGAGCTCGCCGGGAAGAACACGGTGCTCAAGGCGTTCTACGGCCAGGGCTTCTCCTCCACTCTGACCCCGCCGGTCATCCGCCGCGGCGTGGTCGAAGACGCCGGCTGGTACACCGCCTACACCCCGTACCAGCCCGAGATTTCCCAGGGCCGTCTCGAGGCCCTGTTGAACTTCCAGACGATGGTCCAAGACCTCACCGGTCTCGACATCGCGAACGCATCGCTTCTCGACGAAGCCTCGGCCACCGCTGAGGCCATCGGCCTAATGTCGCGCGCTGTGCGCAAGGGCCGCAAAGTGCTTCTCGACGCCCGCCTCCACCCCCAGGTCATCGCCGTCGCAGCTGAGCGCGCCCGCGCTATTGACCTCGAGGTCGAGGTGGTCAACCTCGCCGAGGGTGTTGTCGGCGAGGACATCGTCGGCGCCGTCGTGGCGTACCCGGGCACGGAAGGCGACATCGTCGACCCGCGCCCCATCATCAACGCGATCCACGAGCGCGGCGGCCTCGTCGCCCTCGACGCAGACATCCTCGCGCTCACGCTGTTGGAATCGCCCGGCGAGCTCGGCGCAGATATCGCGATCGGCACGACCCAGCGCTTCGGCGTTCCCCTGTTCTACGGCGGCCCGCACGCCGCGTACATGGCGGTGACCGAAAAGCTCAAGCGCCAGATGCCGGGGCGCCTCGTCGGCGTCTCCGTCGATGCCGAGGGCTACCCCGCCTACCGACTCGCGCTGCAAACCCGCGAGCAGCACATCCGCCGCGAGCGCGCGACCTCCAACATCTGCACCGCGCAGGCGCTGCTCGCTGTGACTGCGTCGATGTACGCGGTCTACCACGGCCCGCAAGGCCTGACCGAGATTGCGCGCACGGTGCATGATCGGGCGGTGCGCTTCGCGGCGTCGATAAGCGCGGGCGAGGGCACCGTCAAACACGACGCTTTCTTCGACACCGTCGCCGTCGAGGTGCCCGGACGCGCCGAGGAGATTAAACGCTCGCTCGCCCAGCAGGGCTACCTCGTGCGCGCGATCGGGGCCGACACCGTCGTGGTCAGCTTCGGCGAGGACACCGAGGACACCGACGTGGAGGTGCTTGCGTCCGCGTTCGGCGGCACCGTCGACGACACCAAGGTGGACAGCCGCCTACCGCACGAGCTGGAGCGCACCACCGAGTTCCTCACCCACGAAGTGTTCAACTCGATCCACTCCGAGACCCAGATGATGCGCTACATCCGCACACTCGGCGACAAAGATCTCGCGCTCGACCGCACGATGATCCCGTTGGGTTCGTGCACGATGAAACTCAACCCGACCGCCGGGTTGGAGGCGATTACGTGGCCGGGCTTTGCCAACGTCCACCCGTTCACCCCGGACGAGTACACCGCCGGGTGGCGCGAGCTCATTGGCGAGCTCACCGACTGGCTTGTCGAGCTCACCGGCTACGCCGCCGTATCTCTGCAGCCGAACTCCGGGGCGACGGGCGAGCTCGCGGGCCTGCTCACCATTCGCCGCTACCACGTCTCCAACGGCGATACCGAGCGCGACATCTGCCTCATCCCTGCCTCGGCACACGGCACCAACGCCGCCTCGGCCACCCTGGCGAACCTGCGCGTCGCCGTGGTCAAGACAGCGGACGACGGCTCCATCGATCTGGCCGACCTCGACGCGAAACTTGAGGAGCATGGCGACCGCGTTGCCGCGATCATGCTCACCTACCCGTCGACCCACGGCGTGTACGAGGACACGGTGCAGACGGTCTCCGACAAGGTCCACGCGGCCGGCGGTCAGGTCTACATCGACGGCGCCAACATGAACGCGCTCACCGGCATCGCACGACCCGGTGATTTCGGCGGCGATGTCAGCCACTTGAACCTGCACAAGACGTTCACCATCCCGCACGGCGGAGGAGGCCCGGGTGTGGGCCCGATCGGCGTGGCTGAGCACCTCGTACCCTTCCTGCCCGCCGACCCACAGGTCTCCCGCGAGGATGCAGGCGAGCAGGCCCCCGAGGGCGAAGGAGTGCCGATTTCTTCGACCACCTACGGCTCCGCGGGCGTGCTGCCGATTTCGTGGGCGTACATCGCGATGAGCGGTGCCGAGGGACTGAAATCCGCCACCGAGCACGCGGTGCTGGGGGCGAACTACCTCGCCCACGAGCTGCGGGATTCCTTCCCGGTGCTCTACACCGGCGAAAACGGCCTGGTCGGCCACGAGTGCATCTTCGACCTCAACGGCATTGCGAAGGAAAGCGGGGTGACCGCCACCGACGTGGCGAAGCGCCTCGTCGACTACGGCTTCCACGCCCCCACGCTCGCGTTCCCGGTCGCTGGAACCCTCATGGTCGAACCGACCGAGTCGGAGGACTTGGCGGAGTTGAAGCGCTTCGTCGAGGCAATGCGCTCCATCCGCGCCGAGATCCAGGAGATCGCGGACGGGAAGATCGAGTACGACAAGTCTGTCATCCACAACGCCCCCTACACCGCCTACAGCGTGACCCGCTCCGAGTGGCCGTACGAGTTCAGCCGGGAGCAGGCGGCCTACCCGGTCGACGGTCTGATCCACGGCAAGTACTTCCCTCCGGTGCGCCGCATCGACGAGGTCTACGGCGACCGCAACCTCGTCTGCGCCTGCCCGCCGCCGGAGGCGTTCGACATCGCACCAGACGCCGTCGAGGACATCGACGTCACTGCCACAGAAGAGAACTCGAAGTAGACAAGGAGACATCATGCCCCAATCACCATTGCAGGCAACGCACGAAAAGCTCGGTGCCTCGTTTACGGACTTCGGCGGCTGGACCATGCCCCTGAAGTACGGTTCCGAGCTCGAGGAGCACCGAGCGGTGCGCGGCAGCGTCGGAATCTTCGACCTCTCCCACATGGGAGAAATCGAGGTCACTGGCCCCGACGCGGCGGCGTTTTTGGACTACACACTGATCTCCGCAATCTCCCCGCTGAAGGTCGGCAAAGCCAAGTACTCGATGATCGTGGACGACAACGGCGGCATCCTCGATGACCTGATCACCTACCGCCTCGCCGAGGACCGCTTCCTCGTCGTACCGAACGCTGCCAACACCACCGTCGTCTGGGACGCGTTCGAGGCCCGCGCGGGCGGCTTCGATGTCGAGCTGCGCAACCGCAGCGAGGACATCGGACTGGTCGCAGTACAGGGCCCCGGCGCGCTCGCGGTGATCGAGCCGCTTGTCGACGGCTCCCCGGGCGATCTCGCCTACTACAGCGCCGCCGAGATGACTCTCGATGGTGTCGACGTGATCGTCGCACGCACCGGGTACACCGGCGAAGACGGCTTCGAGCTCTTCGCCGCCGCCGCGGATACCCAGAAGGTATGGGACGCCGTCATCGGCGGCGGCACCCCGTGCGGCTTGGCGGCACGCGACTCGCTGCGTCTGGAAGCGGCCATGCCGTTGTACGGCCACGAGCTCAATGCCGAGATCACTCCGGTCGAGGCGGGTATGGGCCGCGCATTCGCGAACAAGGAAGCCGACTTCGTGGGCAAGGACGCGCTTGTCGGGCGCGAAGCAACCGTGGTCATCGCCGGGCTTGTCTCCGAGCAGCGCCGCGCCGCCCGCGAAGGCTCCGAGGTCTACATCGGCGAGGAGCGCATCGGTACCGTCACCTCCGGCCAGCCCTCCCCCACCTTGGGCCACCCTGTGGCGCTGGCTCACCTCGATCCGAGCCGCGCAGAGGTGGGAACTGAGGTGGAGATTGATATCCGCGGGCGGCGTTATCCGTTTACTATCAGTGAGACACCCTTCTACAAGCGAAAGGACAGCTAACCATGGCTCTGCAGCAGGATTTCTACTACTCCGAGGACCACGAATGGATCAACTCCACCCCCGAAAAGGCTGTGGGCTCCACGGTGCGCGTGGGTATCACCAACGTCGCCGCCGACCGCCTCGGCGAGGTTGTCTTCGCCGAGCTGCCGCAGGTCGGTGAACAGGTCACCGCTGGTGAGACCTGTGGTGAGGTCGAGTCCACTAAGTCCGTCTCTGATCTCTTTGCCCCCGTCTCTGGCACTGTCACCGCCATCAATGACGCCATCGACGGCAACTTTGAGCTCATCAACAACGACCCCTTCGGCGAGGGGTGGCTGTTCGAGGTCGAGGTTTCCGAGGTCGGCCCGCTGCTGACAGCCACGGAGTACGCCGAGCAGAACGGCATTTAAGCGGGTACTAATGTGTGGGGTATGACTGCCCCACGCGATCCGTTCTTCCCTGCCGACAAGTCAATCCGAGCCTCAGACGCGCCGCTCGACGTGCGCGACCTGGGGCTTGTCGACTATGCGGAGACGTGGAAGCTGCAGGCGGATCTTGCCGCGAAGCGCGGCCGCGATGAGATTGGTGACACTCTCCTCGTCCTCGAGCACCCGTACACCTACACCGCGGGCAAGCGGACCCAGGAGTCGGATATGCCCACCGACGGCTCCCCTGTCATCCAGGTCGACCGCGGCGGCCGCATCACCTGGCACGGCGAGGGGCAGCTCGTTGTCTACCCCATCATCAAACTCGCCGAGCCGGTCGACGTGGTGGACTACGTCCGCCGCCTGGAAGAGGCCATCATCGCCGCGGTTCGCGAGGCCGGGGTCACCACCGCTGGGCGCATCGACGGTCGCTCCGGGGTGTGGGTGCCGGCCGCCACGGCTGCGAAGGATCCCGCCGCCGCGACGCGCGACCGCAAGATTGCGGCTCTTGGCATCCGCGTCACCCGTGGCGTGACCATGCACGGTCTGGCGCTGAACTGCTGCAATACCTTGGAGGCGTACGAGCACATCATCGCATGCGGCATCGACGACGCCGACGTCACATCGATGAGCCTCGAGCTCGGCCGCCGGGTCGACACCACGGAGCTTGTTGCACCGCTTGTCGACGCCCTCAAGCGCGCCCTCGCCGGCGAGCTCGCGGTCTCCGACCACACCTTCGGCTCCGCCCCCAACCCCTCCAAGGGGCTGCGTCGGTCAGACGTCCCGCGCGGATAAGCAGATATGGGGGCAGGGCTGTCCAACAGCCCACCCCCATAGACACGCTCTTGACACGCGCACTACGGTAGAGGTCGTGACTGTTGCACCAGAAGGCCGAAAGCTCCTCCGCGTAGAAATGCGCAACTCGCAGACACCGATTGAGCAAAAACCCCGGTGGATCCGCAACTCCGTGAAGACGGGGCCCGAGTACGAGGACATGAAGAACAAGGTGAAGGGTGCTTCCCTTCACACCGTGTGCCAGGAGGCGGGCTGCCCGAACATCCACGAGTGTTGGGAGTCCCGCGAGGCAACCTTCCTCATCGGCGGTGCGAACTGCTCTCGCCGCTGCGACTTCTGCCAGATCAACTCTGCAAAGCCGGAGCCCCTGGATCGCGGTGAGCCGCTGCGCGTGGCCGAGTCGGTCCGCGAGATGAACCTCAACTACTCCACCATCACCGGTGTGACCCGCGACGACCTCGATGATGAGGGCGCCTGGCTCTACGCCGAGGTTGTGCGCAAGATTCACGAGCTCAACCCGCACACCGGTGTGGAGAACCTCACCCCGGACTTCTCCGGCAAGCCCGACCTGCTCCAGCAGGTCTTCGAGGCGCGCCCGGAGGTCTTCGCCCACAACCTCGAGACGGTGCCGCGCATCTTCCGCCGCATCCGCCCCGCGTTCCGTTACGACCGCTCCCTGGACGTCATCCGCCAGGCGCGCGATTTCGGCCTGATCACCAAATCGAACCTCATCCTCGGCATGGGTGAGACCCGCGAGGAGGTCATGGACGCACTGCGCGACATGGCGGACGCCGGTACCGACATCGTCACGATCACTCAGTACCTCCGCCCCGGCCCGCAGTTCCACCCGATCGAGCGCTGGGTGAAGCCGGAAGAGTTCATCGAGTACCGCGACGCCGCATACGAGATGGGCTTCGGCGCGGTCATGTCCGGCCCGCTGGTGCGCTCGTCCTACCGCGCCGGCAAGCTCTATGTCGAGGCGATGGCGCACCGCGGCCGCGAGCTGCCGGAGAACCTGAAGCACCTGGCCGATACCTCCCAGGGCGACACCGCCCAGGAGGCCGCGACCCTTCTGGACAAGTACGGCCCGTCCCAGGAAACCCCGGTTACCACGCACTAAACACGCGCCCACAGCGCCAATTGCGCTAGGCGCGCAACGCCCCGCCTTTCCTCCCTGCATGTGCACGGGGAAGGCGGGGCGTCTCGCGTGTCGATTGGCTAGCTCAGGTCGGTTCCGCCGTTGACCATCATGGGCCGGTCGAGGACGACCTGCGGGATCTGGAAGGCGTCGACAAGCACTTCAGCCCACGGTCCGAGCGAATCCACCAGGTCGTTAACCGCTGCCTTGGCGGCCCTGACGCGGCCGGACGGCAGCACGTTGTGCTCCTGGTACCACCCGGCGTGGGTGGTGATGGTGTCGAAGACGAACAGGTGGCGCAGCTGCTCGAAGACGGCGCGGGCCGGCGATCCCTCGGGGATTGTCGCCTCCGCCTCGAGCATCGCCTGGACCATCATGCGGTCGCCGTAGGCGACGGCCGCCGCCAACAGGTGGTCCTGCGCCCGGTCGATGACCTTCGCTGCCTCGGCGCGCTCCATCTTGCGGGCCACCTGCACGCGGCGGACCAGCGAAGTGAGCACTTGCTCCTCCCGGGTCTGGATGACGCGCAGCTGTGTCTCCGCCTCGAAGAGCGACCCAGTGCCGTTCATCAGATCCTGGAGGGACTGCACGCCCGCGGCGATGCCGGAGCGGCGCTTGAGAATGTCGCCGACATTCGAGGCGAAGAAGCGTGCCATGCCGAACGGCGACATTTCGGAGACTTCCTTGCCGTAGGCCGTGAGCAGGTTCTTGCCCACCAACTGGCGCATGATCGTGTCGTCGCCCTCGAAGGTGGTGAAGATGTCGACATCGGAACGGAACGTTGTCAGCAGGTTCTCAGCCATGTAGCCTGCGCCACCGCAGGCCTCACGGCACTCCTGCAGGGTCCGATTGGCGTGCGTTGCAGCAGTTGCCTTGAAGATCGCGGCAAGCGTCTCCATCTCGCGCCCGGCGCGGTCCTGCTCATCCGTCGGGTTCGAGGGGTCCCACGCGCCGGAGATGATGGCGTCGGTCTGTTCCTGGAAGCGGTCGAGCAGCTTGTTCTGGAACACCGCCAGCGCATAGGCGCGCGCGAGAGGGATCAGCAGGCGGCGGCGGTGCTGGCGGTAGTCGATCAGCCGCGACTCCTCGCCTTCTGTCCCGGCCTCGAACTGGCGGCGGATGGTCGCGTACTTCACCGCGATGGCCAGCCCGGCGCGGGCCGCGCCGGCAGCCGAAGCCCCCACGCCGAGGCGCCCACGCACGAGGGTGGCCAGCATGGTGAAGAAGCGGCGGTTCTTTGAGTCGATCGGCGAGGAGTACGTGCCGTCAGGAGCGACGTCGGCGAAGCGGTTGAGCAGGTTCTCGCGCGGGATGCGGACGTGGTCGAACATGAGCATGCCGTTGTCCACGCCGAGCAGGCCTCCCTTGTGCCCATGGTCGGAGGGGGTCACGCCCGCAGCCGGGGTGCCGTCTTCCTCGCGGATGCGCACGATGAAGCAGTGCACTCCCTTCGAATCAGCCGAGTCCGGGGTGTAGAGCTGCGCGAACACGGCCGCCCAGCGCCCGTCGCGTGCGGCGTTGCCGATGTAGGCCTTCTTCGAGCCCGGTGTCGGGGAGTTGATGATGAACTCCTGGGTCTCCGGGTCGTAGGTGGCCGTCGTTTCGATCTGTTGAACGTTGGAGCCGTGGCCGATTTCGGTCATGGCGAAGCACCCCAGCTTGCTCAGATCCATCGCGCCGCGGGCGTACTCGATGTGGCGCTCGGTGCCGAGGGCGTCGATGACACCACCCCACAGCCCGAACTGCACGCCCGTCTTGATGCAGGCAGAGTTGTTGATCTGGGCGATCAGTTCCAACGAGGACACACCGGCCGCGACCTTGCCCTTGCCGCCGTTGAGCGGAGAGAAGGAATCCTCAATGCTGCCGCCTTCGGTGATGCGGCGGACGTTGTCGAGGTTGTCCGCGCGGATCTCGTCGAGCGTTCCGTCGATCTTTGGAAGGAAGTCGGGATCGTTCAGCAATGGCCGAAGGGAGTCTTTCAGTTCCTTGTAGTTGCCATCGAGAACGGCGGCGAGACCTTCTACCGCGGTGGGATCGGGGGTTGTCGGCAGGACGGCCGGCTGGTTTTTCTCCGGTGCGGCGTCGCTCGTCACAGTCGCGCTCGCTACCCCTTCGCGGGGGTCGCGGACCTCGAGGGCGGTGTCAACTGCGGGGATCTGGTTCCGGGACGGGGTAGACATGCGCGGTTTCCTTTCTAGTGACTCAGGTTGGTGACGTTCGGGGTTGTTACGGCTCTGGCAGTTATCGCTCGATGATGGCGACAACACCCTGGCCGCCTGCGGCGCAGACGGAGATGAGGGTGCGCCCGCCGCCGTTGTCGACGAGGGTCTTGGCGGCCGTCGCGAGGATGCGGGCACCCGTTGCGGCGAAGGGGTGGCCTGCGGCGAGTGAGGATCCCTTCACGTTGAGCTTGGAGCGGTCGATAGCGCCCAACGCCCCGTCGAGGCCAAGGCGCTCGCGGCAATATTCCTCGGACTCCCACGCGGCAAGTGTTGCCAGCACCTGGGAGGCGAACGCCTCATGGATCTCGTAGAAGTCGAAGTCCTGCAGGCTCAGGCCGTTGCGCTCAAGCAGTCGCGGCACGGCGTAGGTGGGCGCCATGAGCAGTCCATCCTCCCCGCTGACGAAGTCGACGGCGGTGATCTCGGAATCTACGATCCACGCCTGTACCTCGAGCCCGTGGTCGCGGCCCCATTCTTCGGAGCCGAGGAGGACGGCCGCGGCGCCGTCGGTGAGCGGAGTGGAGTTACCCGCCGTCATAGTCGCGGCTGCGCCGTGCTGGATGGCGTCGCGCTTGCCAAAGACCGGCTTGAGCTGACCGAGCTTCTCCACGCTTGTGTCCGGGCGCAGGTTCGTGTCGCGCTGGACTCCGAGGAACGGGGTGACGAGGTCGGTGAAAAAGCCCTCGTCGTATGCCTGGGCGAGGTTGCGGTGCGACGCCGCGGCGAGCTCGTCTTGAGCCTCGCGCGTAATTCCGAACTCGCGGGCGGTGATCGCGGCGTGCTCGCCCATGGACAACCCCGTGCGCGGCTCGCCGTTGCGCGGCTGCTCGGGGGCGAGCTGGCTCGGGCGGATGGAGCCCACAAGCTTGAGCTTGTCCAAGGGCTTCTTCGCATTGGCGGCCTGGATCAGGGTCGTGCGCAGCTCGTCGTTGACCGCGAGCGGGGCGTCGGAGGTCGTGTCGGTGCCGCAGGCAATGCCGGACTCGATGCGGCCGAGAGCGATCGCGTCGGCAACCTGGATCGCGGAGGTGAGGCTGGTGCCGCAGGCGTGCTGCACGTCGAAGGCGGGGGTGGTCGGGGCGAGCGCGGAACCGATCACGGACTCGCGGACGAGGTTGAAGTCGCGCGAGTGCTTGAGCACTGCCCCGCCGACAACCTGGCCTAGTTCTTCGTCCTGCAGCCCGAAGCGGGCGACGAGGCCGTCGATGGCTGCGGTGAGCATATCCTGGTTGGAAGCGTGTGCGTACTCCTTGTTGGACCGCGCGAACGGGATGCGGTTGCCACCGAGGATGGCTGCTTTACGGGGCTGGTTCACGGTCGTTTCCTCACTTTGTCATGCGGTGGAAGGTGGGTGCGGTTGTTAACTCCGGCGGATCTACGGTACGGGCTTGTCCTGCTCCTCTTCGGGTCAGTGTGGAGCGATGGCGGTGAGATGTACCCCACGTTACAGTTAACGCTGTATTGTAATCTACATCACCAATGCTACTAAAGTGTAGCCTTAAACACCACTAGTACGTTGTCCCCTTTCCGCCGGGACGGCACACTTGAGAGACATCCACCCGACAATCACGAACAGGAGCACAGCCGTGGCAAGGAAAAGCGTCGCAGAAAAACTCATCAACTCCCCGTTGGCAGCCAAGGCGGGGATCCCCCAGGGCTATCCCCTGCGCCGCCACACACCCGGCAAGCCGCTCCTCCACGGCCCCGTTGTCGTCGACGGCTCCGGGCGACTGATGGAAGCTCTCGCCTCGGCCCTCGACGGGCCCTACACACTGATTCAAGCAGCGGCCGATACCCCGCGCGCGGGCGTCGTGTTCGACGCCACCGGCATCACCGCACCGGAGCAGCTCAACGAGCTGTTCGGCTTTTTCCAGCCCCAGATGCGCAAGCTCACTGACAACGCCCGGATCGTGGTCATCGGCACCACGCCCGAGCTTGTCGACGCCTCCACGCCCGACGCCCGCATCGCCGCCCGCGCTCTGGAAGGCTTCACCCGCTCCCTGGCAAAGGAGATGCGCAAGGCGGGCACCGTGCAGCTGGTCTACGTCGATCCGGCGATCGACCCTTCGTCCATTCAGCCCCTCGAGTCCACCCTGCGTTTCCTACTCTCTGGCAAGTCCGCCTACGTCGACGGCCAGGTGATCCGCGTTACCGGCTCCGACGCCGACACCCCCGCTGACTGGGAGCACCCGCTGGCAGGCCGCCTCGCCGTGGTGACCGGCGCGGCCCGAGGCATCGGCGCTGTCATCGCCGAAACCCTCGCCCGCGACGGAGCACAGGTCATCTGCGTCGACATTCCGCAGGCTGGCGAAGGCCTCGCCGCCACCGCTAACAAGGTCAAGGGCACCGCGCTGCCGCTCGACGTGACCGATCCTAAGGCCGCCGAGGCGATCGCGGAGCACGCCCAGCAGCGCTACGGGCGCGAAGTCGACGTCGTCGTCCACAACGCCGGGGTCACCCGCGACAAGTTGCTCGCCAACATGGACGAGTCACGCTGGAACATTGTGCAAGACATCAACCTCGTGGCACCGGTGCGCATCACCGAGCGCCTCATCGAGCTCGACGCACTCGGCGAGAAACCCGCCATCGTGGGAGTGTCGTCTACCTCCGGCATCGCAGGCAACCGCGGCCAGACTAACTACGGCACCACCAAGGCCGGGATCGTGGGGCTTGTCGACGCCCTCGCCGACCGCCTCGCGTCCCTCGGCGGCAACATCAACGCCGTCGCCCCCGGCTTCATCGAGACAGACATGACCGCCGCGATGCCGACCGGGCCCCGCGAAGTCGGCCGCCGCATCAATTCGCTGCAGCAGGGCGGCAAGCCCGTCGACGTCGCCGAGGCCGTCGCCTACTTCGCGGCCACCTCCTCCACCGCCGTCAACGGCAACACCGTCCGCGTGTGCGGCCAGAGCATCCTGGGAGCGTAAGCGCCATGAGCACCTACGAAACCTTGCCGTCCATCCCCGACTTAAGTGCCGTGATGCGCCGGATTGTCGCGGGCATGGTCCCCGGCATCGGGACGAGACACGTCGCCGACGCCGATCCAACCTCCCGCATCGAAGTCACCGGTGTGACCATCGACCCGGCGGCCCTGGCGGACTACACCCGCGCGACGAGCCTGCGCTACGGCAACAGCCTCCCGCCGACCTACTTCTTCGTGCTCGGCTTCCCCCTCACCATGGAGCTGATGAGCCGCGCGGACTTCCCCTTCGCTCCCGTCGGTAGCGTGCACGTGGCCAACGAGCTCACGCAGACGCGCGCCGCGCGTATCGACGAAGCGTTCACCTTCCGCGCACACGCCGAAAACCTGCGCCCGCACCGCAGGGGCCTGCTGGTGGACATCATCACCGAGGTCACCGCGGACGGCTCGTGCGGGCCAGTGTGGACCCAGAGGGCGACGATGCTGGGGCAAGGCGCCTCTTTTGCCAAAACCGCGCCCGTCGCGCTTGCCACCCGGGGTGTGGACCACGCCCGTCCGCTCACTCAGGCCGAGGCGCTCGAGGTGCCCGGGGTCGCCGCGAACGCCCAGTGGGTCCTCAGCCGCGACACCGTGCGCGCCTACGTCGCGGCCTCCGGGGACTCGAACCCGATCCACACGTCGAACCTCGGAGCAAAGGCGTTCGGCTTCCCCGGCGTTATCGCCCACGGAATGCTGTCCGCCGCCACCGTCCTGCGGTTGCTCGAGGGGACACTCGACAGACCGCTGCGGTACACCGTTGAGTTCCATAAGCCCGTCATCGTGCCCGCCCGCATCGCCGCGTGGGCACTGTACGCCGACACGGCGACGACCAACCTGCAGCTGCGCAGCGCCTCGAAGCCAGAGAAGCTGCACCTCAACGCCGAGGTTGAGTTCCTCTCGTAGAGAACTCAGCGCACGGCAGCGGTGCGGGCCTACGCCCGCGCCGCTTTTTGCTTGTCCGCGGCGTGCAATAAGGTGGAGCCCATGGCTGATTCGAAGGGCGCGCGTGACCGCGCGAAAGACCGCGCACAGAACAAGGCGGCCAACAAGGCCGTGAAAAAGCAGGAGCGCGAGGCCAAACGGGCCCAGCGCAAGAACAACTTCTCGCAGATGCGCCAGGCATTCAACATGCAGCGCAAGCGCGACAGCAAGCTCATTCCGCTCATGCTGCTGTGCATCGTCGGTGTGGCACTTCTGTTCTTCTTGATCGGCCTGCTCTGGGCCGGACAGTGGTTCATGCTCGTCCTCGGCATCCTGCTCGGCCTTGTCCTGGCGATGTGGGTGTTTAGCCGCCGCCTGGAAGCCTCGATGTACGAAGAGGTGGGCAACCAGCCCGGCGCGGCCGCGTGGACGCTGGAGAACATGCGCAACACCATGGGCATTGCGTGGATCACCACCACCTCGGTCGCCGCGACCCCGCAGATGGATGTCGTCCACCGCGTCGTGGGCAACCCCGGCGTGATCCTCGTCGGCGAGGGCAACCAGGGCCGGCTGAAGAAGCTCATGGAGCGCGAGGCCAAGCGCGTCGACCGCCTGCTGGCGGGCGTGCCGGTGCGCGAGATCTACATCGGTGACGGCGAGGGCCAGACCCAGGTCCGCGACCTGCAGAAGACCCTGCTCAAGATGCCGAAGGACTTTCAGAAGGACGACGTCTACGCCATGTCCGCTAAGCTCGAAGCCATGGAAAACCGTGCGGCCAACCGCCCCGCCGGCCTGCCGGGTGGCCCGCTGCCGAAGCAGGCTCAGGCCATGTCGGGCATGAACCGCAAGATGCGCCGCATGCAGGAGCGCAAGGGCAAGTAAGCCGCTGGCCGTAGCCCTTCGAAAAACGACTCAGGCGCCGTTACCTTCTCCGGGACGGCGCCTGAGTCGTTTCCGATTAAGAGCGGATGACGGTGGAGCCGGTTGCTCGGTCGTGCATGCCGCGCCCGTTGGCGTCGACAAGCGCTGCGGGAAGGATGAACATGGTCAGCACGGTGCGTACTGCGGCGCGCCACAGACCGACGCGCTGCCCCGGCTCGTCCAGGCGGGCCACGCCCATGCCCAGCAGCGCCATGCCCGGGGTGCGGGCGAACAACCAGCCGCCGATAATCCCGAGGATCACCCACAAAATGAGGGTCAAGGTGGCCGTGTCGCCGAGCGCTGTGGTGAACATCGTGGTGAAACCCGCCACAATCCAGCACATTGCCCAGTCGATCGCCACTGCCCCCATGCGTCGGGCAACGCTTGCCTGGGCTCCGGATCCCTCGCGAGGCATGCCGTAGTTGGCCCCCGGATACTCGGGGAAAGCGTCGTCGGGAGAGAACTGATTCGGCAGCTCGGGGCCGCTGCGCCAGCTTCGATTCGTACTTGACATGGCCTCAACCCTACTGAACCGGCCCAGCCCGAAAGAATCCCATTGGCACATGTCCGTCATAGGGGCGAGCATGGCTTTAGCACGCAGGGGGCACCTGTAGACTGATCGTGTCCAATCACCAACTGAGGGAGATTCACCGTGGCCTTCGAGAATATCGGGGACGTACAGAAGTTCATCCAGGACGAAAAGGTCGAATTCGTCGACGTTCGCTTCACCGACGTCCCCGGAACCGAGCACCACTTCTCTATCCCGGCCTCCATGTTCGATGAAGACGTCGCGGAGGAGGGCCTCGCCTTTGACGGTTCCTCCATCCGCGGTTTCACCACCATCGAAGAGTCCGACATGACGCTCATGCCGGACCTTGCGACCGCGAAGCTCGACCCGTTCCGCGCCTCGAAGACTCTGAACGTGAAGTTCTTCGTCAACGACCCGTTCACCCACGAAGCCTTCTCCCGCGACCCGCGCAATGTCGCACGTAAGGCCGAGGAGTACCTCACCTCCACCGGCATCGCCGACACCTGCTTCTTCGGTGCCGAGGCCGAGTTCTACCTGTTCGACTCCATCCGCTACCAGGCGGACGACCACAGGGCCTCCTACGAGATCGAGTCCGAGGAAGGCTGGTGGAACCGCGGCCGCGAGACCGAGCTCGACGGCTCCCCGAACCTGGGCTACAAGAACCGCGTCAAGGGCGGCTACTTCCCCGTCCCGCCGTACGACAAGACCGTGGACATCCGCGACGCGATGGTGCACAACCTCGTCGCCTCCGGCTTCGACATCGAGCGTTTCCACCGCGAGGTGGGCAACGGCGGCCAGCAGGAGATCAACTACAAGTTCAACACGATGCTGCACGCTGCAGATGACCTGCAGGACTTCAAGTACATCGTGAAGAACACCGCCACCGAGTTCGGCAAAACGGCCACCTTCATGCCGAAGCCGCTCGCCGGCGACAACGGCTCGGGCATGCACGCCCACCAGTCGCTGTGGAAGGACGGCAAGCCGCTGTTCTACGACGAGTCCGGCTACGGCGGGCTGTCCGACATTGCCCGCTACTACATCGGCGGCATCCTCGAGCACGCTGGCGCCGTGCTGGCGTTCACCAACCCGACGCTGAACTCCTACCACCGCCTGGTTCCGGGCTTCGAGGCCCCGATCAACCTGGTCTACTCCCAGCGCAACCGCTCTGCGGCGATCCGCATCCCGATCACGGGATCCAACGCCAAGGCGAAGCGCATCGAGTTCCGCGCACCGGACCCCTCGGGCAACCCGTACCTCGGCTTCGCTGCGATGATGCTCGCCGGCATCGACGGCATCAAGAACCGCATCGAGCCGCACGCGCCTGTGGACAAGGACCTCTACGAGCTTCCGCCGGAGGAGGCCAAGGAGATCCCTCAGGCACCGACCTCGCTCGAGGACGCGATCCGCGCGCTCGAGGCCGACCACGACTTCCTCACCGAGGGCGACGTCTTCACCGAAGACCTCATCTCCACCTACATCAAGCTCAAGTACGACAACGAGATCGCCCCGTCGCGCCTGCGCCCGACGCCGCTCGAGTTCGAGATGTACTACGACTGCTAGGAGCTCCTCGCTTTTCGACGCCCCATAGCACCAGCACCCCTCTCCCCTCCACCTTCGGAGGGAGAGGGGGTGCTGTGTTTGCACACGGTGCCGGTGCACCCGGTAGAGCCGGTAGAGCCGGTAGAGCCACATCGACTCGCGTAGCTCTCGTGTCTCCGCGCTACAGCATGAATGGCAGTGCCACGGCTCCGATCACGATCAGCGCAATCGCCGCCACAAAGGCTTTCGCCTGCCAGGTGGCGTAGTTGAAGCCCACTCCCACTCCGGCGCGCTTGTCCACCAAAACGGCAGGGTCATCAGGGTTGTGATAGAACATGCCCCACGTGTAGTGGCGGTCATTGTCCGGGCTTTCGGGAGCTCCTTCCGTATCTTGCTCGCCACGTGCGCGCGTACGCACCCAGGAAATCCGCGCAATCATGACCCCGATCGCCCCGAGCACCGCTACAAAGAACGCGACTATCAAAGTGGGCATGTGAGGCTGGTACTCCGGGATCACCGCCGCGATCTGCATGATGGTCAGCCCAAGGGCCACCACGAGGGAGACCCAGGCCAATGCGTGGACGCTCTCATGAAGGACTGTGCTTTGGCTGCGCCTTCCCGCTGCGCTCCGGTCCGAGCGGACATGGGTGCGCTGGGACACCGTCAGGCGTGCGACCACGGCCATGACTGCAACGAGCCCGAGCGCGAACCACATCCCGAACAACACGGTGCCTGCGGTATTGTCGCCCCAGGCATCCGGCTGAAGGTCAGGGCCGAAGTGCACCGGAAACACCTCTGGGATGTCCTCCCACCGCGCGAGCGTGTACAGCCCGCCGATGACCGGGACAGCCAGGGCCGCTGCAAAAGTAGCCCACGGGAAAGCTCTCTGTTCGTCGCCTGTACCCGCCACGCGCCCGGTGATCGCGGTTTCGACATCGTCGAACCAGTTCTCCTCGCGCTTCGCCGCGGCAATGCGATTGTGCTGGAGCGCGAAGGTCACACCGGCAGCAAGGGTGAGCACGAGCGGGGCGAGGACCACGACCCACACGATGTGCGAGAACAACGCCACAGCGGCAACGAGCAGCAATCCGGTCGCGGCGACGACCACGCGGTAGGTACGCAGCGCACCGGTGACGGCTGGGGAGTCCGCCCGGGAGCGCGGGACGCGAGCGCCCAGGACGATCCCGTCTGGAGCAAGGCGCGGGGCAATGAGCAGGCACACGGTGACACAGAGCACCGTGGCCGCCATGAGCGCAGGAAAGACGAAACTAGACAATGTGGTGATCCTCTCCGTAAAGGTAGGCGAGTTCGGCGTCGATAAGCTCGCGCAGGGTGTGGGCATCGGTGCCTTGGGCAGCGGCCCGAGCCAGGATGGGCCGCAGTCCTGCGAGGTCAGGGGGCACACAGGAAGGAGGGGCGACGCGGCTGCCGGAACGCGACGCGCTCTCAATAAGGCCCTCGGCGCGCAGCTGGTCGTAAGCCCTCTGCACTGTGGCGGGGTTGATCCCGAACTCCGCGGCAACCCGGCGCACAGGGTCGAGTGTGTCCCCCGGTCTGAGTTCACCGCGGGCGATGGCAACGACAATTGCATCGTGGATTTGCTGGAAGACGGGTAGGTCCCCGTCTGGATTGATAGTGATGGCTACCATGGCAACTCCCTTCTGTACCACTAATACTAATACAATCTGTATTAGTTGCGGCAATACAGAATTGTTTCCGGGTGCCCAGCATGGAAAAGCACCCCACCAGAAGGAAGCTGAAATGACTCAGCACGTCTTCCGGTGGGGTGCTCGCCCGCAAGATCGGGGCAGGGTCGGGCCAGGTGCTACAGGCTTAATCGAAGCAGGGCGCCGGGGACACACGCGCGTTCGCGTCCACCGTGAACCCCGCCACGCGCGCCTTCGAGGTGAATTGCCACATCGCGGGCTGCTGCTTGCCCACCTTCGTCGGCCACCCGCCCGGGAACACATCACGCGGCGCGCCCGCCGGATCCGCGCCATAAGACGCGAGCCAGAGCGCGCCGAACGGGCGGGTGTCCGCGTTCCACATGCGCCAACGCCACCAGCGCGGGGAGGTGTAGATGCCGGCGACTGGGACGCCGTGGTTGGTGAAGATGGAGTGGGCGCGGGAGACGTCGTCAAGCGAAAGCCCCGCGGGGGTCTCACAGTCGAGCCACATGGGCACCTCCGCCCCGTCCAGGACCGCGAGCGCCGAATCGACCTGCTCGGCGATCGTGGTGCCTTCGGCGGGGCCGCGCAGGTAGTGGTAGGCCTCGACCGCGAGCTCGGCACGCTGGGCATCGGCAAAGTGGGAGGCGAACACCCTGTCGCGGTAGGTGCCGTCCGTGGTGCGGATGACCACGAACTCCACACCCTCGCCGGCAGCGGCGACCAGCGAAAGACCGTTCTGGTGCTCCGAGACGTCGATGCCGAAACGCACAGCTGCCAGCTGCTAGCGCTTGCTAAGGCCCAGGCGCGGCTGGAACGACGCTGGGTGGCGGCGCTGGGCGGCCGCATCGGCGATGGCCAGGCGCCACTTCGGGTACTCCACCGGCATCTGGGAGATGGGGAACCACCCGGTCTCAGTGTTTTCGTCGTCGTTGACGCGTGGCTCGGCCTGCGGGTCGACGAGGTCGAGGCGGATCTGGACGGACATGTAACTCGCTTGCACGCCGTTGTCGAACGTGATGGGACCGAACGCGCCGACGCCGAGAAGTGCAGCCGGGGTCACGGCCACACCGGTCTCCTCGAGGACCTCGCGCACGGCGGCGTCGTGGGGATCCTCACCGGGCTCGCACTTGCCCGTCACCGGTGTCCACACGCCGTTGTCCGCCCGCTTAACCAGCAAAACTTCAGGTACAGCCCAGTCAGAGGGAACCGGAGAGTCACGCAGGACGATCGCGGCGACCGACGGGATCCACTTCTGCTCTGCGCCAGCCTCGTTTCGCACCTCTTCGTGCGTGTCATTGGTGGACGCAACGGATTCAGGATTATTCACGACAACACCTTTCTCGGGCTGTATGCGACGGCGGTGCACAACACTGGACTCAAGTCTACGTGGACTACACTCATCCCCATCATGAGCACGGCCATCCCCTCCTCCCCCGACGCTGACGCAATCGCTGCGGCACAGCTGGGTCATCAGGACGTGAACCGCACGCCGCTTCTGCGGCGCATCCCCGACGCCGTTTTCACCACCGCCTACGGCGCGTTACTCGTCGGCATTGTCGTCGCAGGCGTGATCGGAGTCAGCTACGAATCGGACGCCGCGACTCCCCCGCCGGCTGTGGAACGGCCACTGCGCCCGTTGTTTATCCCGGAAACGAACCAGGCCAATGTCGACGCCAGCGTGCGCGCCTACCTGATCGCCGACGCCGAATCCGCGCACACACCCAGCGGTGTCACCTTGACCGGCACGCTCACCCCGCTGGCAGAGGCGGACACCACCGAGGTCTCCGGGCACATCGCCCGACTGCTTGAGCAGAACTGCGTGGACAACATGACGGTGCGCACCCAGGACAACATGCCGATCAGCTTCTGGGGTTTCTGCTACCGCTCCATGCCGCCCGAGGCGATCAAGAGCTACGTCGACATTGCCTTAAGCAGCGGGGCGCAGAACGCGTCGTTCCAGTTCCACCCGGGCCGCGAATTCGACACCCAGGTGTGGATGACGTGGGTGTCCGACTCCGAGGCGCAAGCGCAGAAGATCACTGA
The DNA here is from genome assembly GCF_040946405.1 of Corynebacterium sp. LK2510. Lineage (NCBI taxonomy): Bacteria > Bacillati > Actinomycetota > Actinomycetes > Mycobacteriales > Corynebacteriaceae > Corynebacterium > Corynebacterium sp. LK2510. The sequence goes on from NZ_JAYWLR010000004.1 coordinate 102,363, forward strand.
CAGCTTCGATGAGATGGAGTTCGACGGTGGCGTCGGCAGGCTCATGCTCGTCTCCTACGGCCCGGAGAGCGCCACCGCGGTAGAAAAGACCCTCGACAAAACCACCGTGAAGTCCGGCCCGACGGGAGAGGCGTTCAAGAGGGAGAACCAGGTTCCCTCCCCCGCGCTTGAGCCCCCGACAGCGCGGCCCTCAGCGCGGACCGGCGTCACCACTGCTGAATAACCCACTGCGCGTCGGGCACAACCGAGTCGATGACCTGGAACATCTGGTCCACATTCGAGTACGTCATGAGCCTGGGGTCAGCCATGCCCTCCCAGCACTCCTCCTCGCTGCGGCCAGCCTCCGTGCCGGAGACGACGCCGATGATGGTCGCGCGCCCGTTGACGTCGCGGAAAACCGGGCCTCCGGAGTCGCCCTTCGCCGCGCACACCGCGGCGATGTCGCCCCGGGTCTCGCGCTCCTGGTCGGCGTCCGTGGCGATGATCTGCACCCGCCCGGTCTCCTCGAACGTGCCGCAGGTGTAGCCGGTGGTCCCACCCGTCTTGCACACCCGCTCGAGAGGAGCGGCGATGTCGTCGGCGATCCCGGTCTCGATGGGAGCCCCGACTAGGTCCATCAGCCGCTGCGGGTCGACGATTTCAATGATCCCGACGTCGATGTTCGGCGCGCCCTCGCTGTAGAGGCCCGAATAGATGAACTGGCCCGCCTCCTGGCGGTAGTCCAGGGCGGTGGACGCGGTCGTGGGCCACACCAGGTCGCCCTCGCGGCCGCAGTGGCCGGCGGTGACGGCGAAGTTCCGGCCTTCCGCGTTAGAGAAGCTAAACGCCACGGTGCATGACTGCGCCGTGAACGATTCACCGGGCTGCGGGTAGTGATCAGTCGTCTGGATCAAGGTGCCGGGTGCCCACAGCGCGAAGGTGGGCACCCGCACGGTGTTGACGGGCGCGGCTTCCGGCGCGGCCTCAACAGCGCCCGGATCGACGGCCCCCTCGCCCGGGGTTTGGACCGCTTCGCGGGCGCGGCGCTCCTCCGCGGTGTAGCTGGAGATCTGAGAGGTTGTCAGCCCGCCCCAGACAACGGCCGCGACGGAGAAGATCGCGATCACCAGGATCGCGGTCCAGGCCCCGGCTCCGAGCCCGCGCGAGCGCTCAGGACCGTTGGGAGCAGGCGGCGCCGCGACGGGCCGGGTCTGCGGGGCGTTTCCCACCCCAGAGCCGCCCGGGTAGTAGTACGCCCAGTCGGGGCTGTCGACCTCGCGGCGATCGTGCCCGCGGCCGTTACTCGGGTTGCTCACCCTCGTCGCCTTGCCCCTGCTCCCCCTCAGCATCCTGACCCGCCTGGACCTTCAAGTCCCGGAGGAACTTCTCCGGGTCGAACTCGGTGAAGTACTCAGGTCCGGCGAACTGCTCCTGTGCCATGGACCTAGTCCTCCTGGTCCGCGACCACGTCGGTGGTCGAAATCTTCTCCGCGATGAAGTCCTTCACGGCGTCCGCGTCGTTGGGCAGGTCCGTGACGTGGCGTCCGGCGTCCATGATGGAGGCGAAGCGCTCGGGCACCTCGGGGTCGCGGCCGATGGCCTCGCGGATGGTGTCGGCGAACTTCACCGGAAGCGCAGTCTCGAGCACCACGATCGGGGTCTGAACCTGGTCCTGGAGCCCGCGCGCGACGAAGATGCCGTCGGCGGTGTGCGGGTCGACGACCACACCGAATTCGTCCTCTACCTCGGTGATGGTGGCAATGCGGTCAGCGTGCGTCGAGGTGCCGGAGAGGAAGCCGAACTCGTCGCGGATGCGCTCCAACACGCCGGGGTCTGCCTCCTCTTCGAGGGAGAAGCCGCCCTGCTTGACCTTCACGGCGAACAAGTCGGCGGTCAGGTGGGCGTCGCGTCCGAGCGCGTCGAAGATGAAGCGCTCAAAGTTGGAGGCCTTGGAGATGTCCATCGACGGCGAGGACGTCGCGTGGGTCTCGGCCGCCGAGCGCGGCCGGTACTGGCCGGTGGTGAAGAACTCGTGCAGCACGTCGTTTTCGTTGGTGGCCACGATGAGCTTGTCAATCGGCAGACCCATCTGCTTGGCCACATGGCCTGCGCAGATGTCGCCGAAGTTGCCCGTGGGCACGGAGAACGAGATGCGCTCGTCGTTGCTCTGCGTGACGCGCAGGTAGGTGGAGATGTAGTAGACGGTCTGCGCGAGCAGGCGCGCCCAGTTGATGGAGTTGACCGCGCCGATGTGGAACTTCGCCTTGAAGGCCGCATCACCGTTGACGTCCTTGACCACGTCCTGGCAGTCGTCGAAGACGCCGTCGAGAGCGATGTTGAACACATTCGGCTCGTCCAGGCCGAACATCTGCGCCTGCTGGAACGGGGTCATGCGCCCGGCCGGGGTGAGCATGAACACGCGGATGTTGTCGCGCCCGCGCATCGCGTACTCGGCAGACGAGCCGGTGTCGCCGGAGGTGGCGCCGAGGATGTTGATCTCCTCGCCGCGGCGCGTCAGTTCGTACTCGAACAGCTCGCCGAGCAACTGCATCGCCATATCCTTGAACGCGGCCGTCGGGCCCTCGGACAGGTGGGCGAGGTAGAGCGATTCGCCCAGCTCGCTGACCGGAACGATCTCCTCGGTGGAGAACTTCGGGGTGGAGTAGGCGCGCGCGGTGATTTCTGCGATCTGGGCGGCGGGGATGTCGTCTACGAAAAGCGAGACGACCTCGGCCGCCAGGGCGGCGTAGCCCTTCTCGGCGAGCAGGGTCCGCCAGGCGTCGAGAAGCGCGGGCGTGATCCGCGGGTAGACGGCGGGCAGGAACAGGCCGCCGTCGGCCGCTAGCCCGCCGAGCAGAATGTCGGTGAACTTGGATGTCGTCGAAGTCGTGTCTCGCGTCGAAATGTAATCCACATCGAGTCACTCTACGGTGTGTAGCCGACGCGTGGGGCAAGTGGGATAGCGTGTGAAGCCATGAGCACTCCCAACCCCCGCGAACAGCTCTCCGCACAGGCGGTTGCCGTGTGGCTCGGCGCCGTCGCCGTCTACGTGGCGGCGATCCTGGGACGCACCTCTTTCGGCGTGGCGGGCGTCGAAGCCATCGAACGTTTTGACGTCGACGCCTCGCGCATCGCTGTGTTCACAGCCGTGCAGGTCGGCGTCTACGCCCTGTCACAGATTCCGGTCGGTGTTCTCATCGACCGCTACGGCCCCCGCGTCATGCTCGTCTACGGCGCGCTGGTTATGGCGGCCGGGCAGATCATCCTCGGCCTGACGGTGTCCTACCCCGTCGCGATCGGCGCGCGCGTGCTCATCGGAGCCGGTGACGCCACCGCGTTCCTGTCCGTCCTGCGCGTTCTGCCGTTCTGGTTCCCGCTGCGCTACACCCCACTGTTTACTCAGCTCTCCGCATCGCTGGGCCAGCTGGGCCAGTTCCTCTCCGCGATCCCGTTCCTGTGGCTGCTGCACGCCGAGGGGTGGACCGTCGCGTTCGTCTCGCTCGGCGCGGTCGGCGCACTCGTGGGCCTGGCCGCGGGCATCGCCGTTGCCGACTCGCCGGAGGCGAAGTCGCTCAGCCGCTCCGAGCGCGCCGAACTCAAGGCGCAGGCGCGGGCGCAGCGCATCCCGATCGGCACGGTGCTCGCCACGGTACTGCGCTCCCCCTTGTGCTGGGAGGCGTTCTGCATCCACGGCATCTCGATGTTCTTCATGCTCAACTTCACGCTGCTGTGGGGCGTGCCCTTGGCCACCCTCGGACAGGGCCTGAGCCCGGGGCAGGCCGGCATGCTCCTGACGGTCTTCACGGTTGCGACGATGCTCTCTCCGCCGCTTCTCGGTCCCCTGTCGGCGCGCGTGGGAAAGAACCGCGACATTGCCGCGGGAGTCATCGCCAGCATCCACTGCCTGATGTGGCTGTGGTTTTTCGCCTCGCCCGAGCCGCGCGGCTACGCCGTCACACTCGCACTGATGGTGCTCATGGGCGTGGCCACCCCGACGTCTAACTACGGTTTCGACACCGTGCGCGAGGAAATGCCGCGCACCATGGTCGCCACCGGCACCGGCCTGGGCAACATGGGCGGGTTTCTCTCCGCGATGTTCGCGTCCCAGGTCGTGGGTCTGCTCCTCGACCACTCCGCGCCCAACGGCGACTACAGCTGGGGCGATTTCCGCCTCGCGTGGATCGCGGCGTTTGCCACGTGGGGAGCGCTTGCCGTGGGCCTGGCCACCACCCGCGCGCTCGTGGTCAAGCAGCGCCGTAACCGCCCCGGCGGCGGGGTCCGCATCGTGGACGAGTCCTAGCCGGGGCGCGCAAACCTAGCGGCGCGGGGGCTCCTGGCGGCCGCTGAGGATGTCGATGACGCTGCGAATGGCGGCGTCGCCAAGCGGGGCGAGCTGCCCACCCGTCGAAGTCGCGGGTGCGCGGTGCGCCCCGCCCGTGGCCAGCGCGTTCGGCTCCACCTTCAGGTGCAGCGTCGTGTCCTCGAGCACGAGAGGGGCACGCTTATCGACGCCCGCCACACGCGCCGCCTCCACCAACGCAACCAAGTCCGCGAAGGTGGCGTTGTCCAGGTCAACAGTCAGATTCAAAGCCATGCCCGCCACCCTACGCGGCACCGCCCTACCCTGCGTCGTGCCAGCCGGAGGGCACCTCGCCCCAGAACACTTCCTCGACAACAGCATGCGCCCGGCGCGTGATGCGCAGGTAGTCCTCCAAAAAGTCCTGCTGATGCTCCGGCTCGTAACCGGCGCACGCCGCCACCTGGGCCAGCTGCGGGCCGGGCGCTGGAAGCTGGTCGAGGCGCTTTCCGGAAACCAGCACGAGCGCGTTGCGGGCGTGGGAGGCGGTCAGCCACGCCTCGCGCAGGATGCGGGCCTGCTCGGCGGACAAGACGTCGTCGTTGTCGAGCTCTTCAAGGAAGTCGAGTACTTCCAGGGTGGAGGTGTTGTGCAGCTCCGGGTGGTGGTGGGCGTGCAGCATGGTGAGGAGCTGGACGGTCCATTCGACGTCGGCAAGCGCGCCGCGCCCGAGCTTGGTGTGGGTCGACTTGTCGGCGCCGCGGGGCAGCCGCTCGTCCTCCACGCGGGCCTTGATGCGGCGGATCTCGCGCACGTCCGCCTTGCTCGCACCCTCGGGCGGGTAGCGGAAGACGTCGATGGCGCGGAGGAACTTCTCCCCGACTCCCCGGTCACCTGCGACGAAGGTCGCGCGCTGCAGCGCCTGCTTCTCCCAGACCTCGCCCCATTCGCGGTAGTAGCGCTCGTAGGAGCCGACGGTGCGCACAACCGCGCCCGAGCGGCCCTCTGGGCGCAGCCCCAGGTCGACCTCGAGCGGCGGATCGCCAGACGGCTTGGCCAGCCGGCTGCGCATCGTATCGATGATCTTCGCCGCCCACGCCATGGCCTCGGACTCGTCCGCGCCCTCGGCGGGCTCGGCGACGCACATGACGTCGGCGTCCGACCCGTAGCCCAACTCCGCGCCGCCGAGGCGGCCCATGCCGATCACCGCGATGCGCGCGGGCGGCGCATCGCTTTGCGACTCCGCCAGGTACGCCCGCACCTCCGCACGCAACGCCGCCTCGAGCACACCCTCCCACACCCAGGTCAGCTCCTCGCACACCTGGCGCACGTCCATGAATCCGAGCAAGTCCGCCGCGGCGATGCGCGCCAGGTCTGCCCGGCGCAGGCCACGCGCCGCCGCGACCGCGCGGTCCGGGTCCCCGTAGCGCTTCGTCGCGGCGATGATCGCCTTGTAGGCCTGGTCCGGTGCGACGTCGAGTAGCTTCGGCCCCGTGGCGCCGTCGCCAAGCAACTGCACTACCTCGGGCGCGGAGATGATCAGGTCGGAGGCGTAGGACGAGTTGCCCAGGATGCGCATGAGACGCTGACCGACAACGCCCTCGTCGCGCAGGGTGCGCAGAAACCAGCTCTTGTCCACGGCCGCCTCGGACAGCTTGCGGTAGTTGAGCAGGCCCGCGCACGGGTCGGCGGTGTCGCCGAGCCAGTACATGAGGCTCGGCAGCAGAATCGCCTGCAGCTTCGACTTGCGCGAGCTTCCCTTGACCAGGAAGTTCAGGTGCTCGTAGGCGCGCGCCGGGTGGCGGTAGCCGAGTGCCTTGAGCTGTTCCTTGACCGCGTCGGCGGACAGCGTCACCTCGCCGACGCTCATGCTCACCACCGCGCCGAGCAGCGGGCGGTAGAACAGCTTCTCGTGCAGGTCGGAAACGGTGCGCCGCGCGGCGCGCAGGGCGGTGAGAAGCTTGTCCACCTCGGTCCTGCCCGGGCCCGCGATGAACCCGGAGGAGCGGGCGAGCCACCGCAGCGCGGCGTCGTCGTCGCCGGCGGGCAGCGTGTGAGTGCGCTTGAAGCGCTGCAGCTGCAGCCGGTGCTCGAGCAGCCGCAGGAAGCCGTACGCTTTGATCAGCTGGTGCGCGTCCTCGCGCCCGACGTAGCCGCCCTGCATGAGCGCTTCGAGCGCGTCGACGGTGTTGCGCACCCGCAGCGACTCATCGACGCGGCCGTGCACGAGCTGGAGCAGCTGGACTGCGAACTCGACGTCGCGAAGCCCGCCCTCGCCCAGCTTCAATTCGCGCAGGCGCAGCGACTCGGGCACGTTGTCGAGTACGCGGCGGCGCATCGCCTGGACGTCTTCGACGAAGGAGTCGCGCTGCGACGCCGTCCACACTAAGGGCGCAAGCTTATCGACGTACTCCTGCCCCAACCCCACATCCCCCGTCATCGGGCGGGCCTTGAGCAGCGCCTGGAACTCCCACGTCTCCGCCCAGCGCGAGTAGTACGTCACGTGGCTGTCCAGGGTGCGCACCAGCGCGCCGGACTTGCCCTCCGGGCGCAGGTTCGCGTCGACCTCGAAGAAGCAGGCCGACCCCAGGCGCATGAGCTCGCTGGCAAGGCGGGTCGAGGTGGCGTCGGCGGGCTCGGCGACGAAGATGACGTCAACATCCGAGATGTAGTTCAGCTCGCGGGCGCCACACTTGCCCATCGCCAGCACCGCGAGACGCCCCTGCGGCTCCTCGTCGCCGTAGACGACGCGCACCGCCACGGCGAGCGCGGCGGTCAAGGCTGCGTCGGCGCACGCGCTGAGCGTGCGGGTGAGCAGCTGGTAGCCGAGCTCGGGCTCGATGTTGTCTGGCGCCTCGCTTGTCGCCGCCGAGCGCACCCCTGCGATCGTGCCGGCCAGATCCGCCGCCGCGATGCGCGCGATGAGGAAGCGATACGCCTCGCGCAGCGCCTTCTTCGCCGCCGCGGCGTCAGCGAACTCCGCTGCGGCGCGGTAGGTGCCGGGCGTGGTGAGATCGGCGGAGGCGGTGTTGCCGGTGTCGTCGGTGTCGCCGGTGTCGCCGACGGGTACCGCGCCGACCGAGGAGAGCATGACTTTCATGAGCTCTTCCGGCGTCGGCAACTCTTGGCCCAGCCCGGCGGCCTCCTCGGGGTGGGCAACGAGGTGATCGCCGAGGGCGGTGGAGCCCCCAAGCAAGGCGAAGATCCGGGTGCGCAGGGTGGGTGCGGACACCAGCGCGGCGTTCAGCGCGCCGTAGTCCTCCCCGAGTGCGTCAGCGAGGCGCACCGCGGTGTTCAGCGCCAACGTGGGATCGGCCGCGCGCGAAAGCGTGTCCAGCAGCTGCGGGTCATCCCAGCCGAGGCGCTCGAGGTCGTCCGCGGCGCGCTCGCCAATCAGACCGAGGGAGGCAGGTGACGGGGTGTCTCGACGGGACATGGGCTTACAGATCCAATCCGTTCTCGATCTCCCAGGACGTGACCTGCCTGGTGTAGTCGTGCCACTCATCCCACTTGGAGCGCAGGTAGAACTCGAAGACATGCTCACCGAGCACCTCAGCCATGAACTCCGACTTCTCCAGGTGTCGCAGCGCCTGGTCGAGGGACGTGGGCAGGTCGCGGTAGCCCATGGCGCGGCGTTCGCGGCGGGTGAGCGACCAGACGTCGTCAAGCGCTGGCTCCTCGAGCTCGTAGCCCTCGTTGATGCCCTTGAGCCCGGCGGCGATCACTGCTGCAAAAGCTAGGTAGGGGTTGCAGGCCGAGTCGAGCGAGCGCACCTCCACACGCCGCGAATCCGCCTTACGCAAACGGTAGGTAGGCACCCGCACCATCGCCGAACGGTTCGAGATACCCCAGGTCGCCGCCGTCGGCGCCTCAGAGCCGAACTGGAGGCGCTTGTAGGAGTTGACCCACTGGTTCGTCACCGCCGAGATCTCATTCGCGTGTTCGATCACACCCGCGATGAACTGCTTGCCCGTCTTAGACAGCGAAATCTCGTCATCGGGGTCGTGGAAGGCGTTGACCTCTCCCTCAAACAGGGAAAAGTGGGTGTGCATCGCCGAGCCGTCGAGGGTGGGAAACGGCTTGGGCATAAACGTCGCGTGCACCCCGGACGCCTCGGCGATGGTCTTGACGATGTACTTGAACGTGACGATGTTGTCCGCCATGTCCAGGATGTTCGTGTGGCGCAGGTCGATCTCCTGCTGGCCGGGGCTGGCCTCGTGGTGCGAGAACTCGGTGACCACGCCCATGTACTCCAGCGCCGAAATCACTTGGCGGCGGAACTTCGGCGCCTCATTGCGCTTCGCCTGGTCGAAATAGCCGCCCTTGTCGGCCGGGCGCGGGTCCTCTCCCTCCTCGCCGGGCTTAACCAGATAAAACTCGATCTCCGTGCTGGCCACCACGTCGAACCCGAGGTTTTTCGCCTCCACAACCTGGCGGCGCAGAATCTGGCGTGGGTCGGCGTAGAGCGGTTCGCCGTCCGGCATCGTGATGTCGCAGAACATCCGCGCCGTCTGGAGGCCCTCCTCCACGTCGAACGGCAGCGACTGGTACGTCGACGGGTCCGGGCGCAGGAGCGTATCCGACTCGGAGACGCGCGAGAACCCCTCAATGGACGAGCCGTCGAAGCCCACGCCCTCGTCGAACGCAGCCTCGAGCTCCGCCGGCGACATCATGATGGTCTTCAGTGACCCGAACAGGTCTGTGAACCAGAGGCGGATAAAGCCGATGTCATGGTCGTTGACTTTGCGCAGGACATTTTCCCGTTGGCTGCTCATGACCCCCAACAATAGCGTCCTGCGCCACCGATCCGGCGGGGTTGGCTGTTGGCGGTTCGGGGTGGTGTTCGCGCAGGTTGCGCCGGGCAGGTTGTACACAGCCAAATGCCCGGCTTCCGGCGGGTTCCGGCAGGTTTCTGCGGGTAGGCTTGCGTCTGAGCATCACAGACTGCGCTGCTGGCTGAATCCCTGACGCCACCCCATTGCTGCATGAGAGAGAGGCGAACACCATGGCCGACAAGAAGAAGATCGATGAAGTTTTGGAGGTCGAGGTCAAGCTCGCCGTCGACGAATCGACCGGAATCCCCGACCTCACCCAACTGCCCGGGGTCGACCGCATCCTGGACACCGAGGAGCACAAGCTCTCGGCCATCTACTACGACACCGAAGACCTGCGCCTGACGCGATCCAAGATCACTTTGCGCCGGCGCACCGGAGGCTCCGACGACGGCTGGCACCTCAAGCTGCCCACCAAGGGCGCGCGCCGCGAGCTGCGCGCCGAGCTGGACAACCCCGCAGAGATCCCGGCCGAGCTCCTCTCTGCCGTCCGCGCGATCGTTCGCTCCCAGCCGCTCAGCCCGGTCGCGCAGGTGGACAACCGCCGCGTGGAGATCTCCCTCGGCTCGCCCACCGGCGAGAAGGTCGCGGAGTTTTGCGACGACCACGTCACCGCCTGGTCGCTCCTGCCCGGCGGTGAGCGCTCCACCTGGCGCGAGTGGGAGGTCGAGCTCAGCGAGTTCACCGCCGGCACGGAACAAGGCGCGGCGCTGATCAACCAGGCGACGTCGTTCCTCATCTCCTCCGGCGCCCGCAAGTCCGTCTCGCCTTCCAAGCTTTCGACGGCCCTCGGCGAGACCATCAACTCCGCCCCGCTCCCGCCGCACCTGCGCGCTTCCAACCTCGCCCCGGACTCCCCCGCCGCGGCCGTCGTCGAGGCGCTGCGCGCGCAACGCGAGTCCATCATCGACTGGGAGCCGCGCGTGCGCGCCGACGAGTTCGATTCCGTCCACCAGCTGCGCGTGTCCACCCGCGAGATGCGCTCCCTGCTCGAAACGTTCGAGGGCATCCTCGAAGGCGATCAGCTCCACCACCTCGAGGCTGAGCTCAAGCAGGCCGCGTCGGTGCTCGGCGAGGCGCGCGATGCGGAGGTTGTCGAGGAGCGCTTCCTCGCCCTGCTCGACAGCGACGAGAGCGGGCTTATCGACGACACCACAGCCGCCCACATCACCAACGACATGCGCACCGAATATGAACGTGCGCACGAGCGAATCGTGGACATGCTCGACTCGCAGCGCTTCCTCGATCTCCTCGAGGCCATCGACAACCTGCTCGCCGACCCGCCGGTCGCGGGCGCGGATGAGTCTGGCACTGGCTCTGGCTCTGGCTCTGGTGAGTCTGAGCCGAGTAAGAAGTCCGACTCAGCCTCGCGCGGCATTCTTTACGACCACCTCGCGGGCGGCTACAAAAAGCTGCGCAAGCGCCACGCCAAGGTCCAGGAGCACTACCACGACACCGACCTCGGCCTGCACGAGCGCGAAGAGTACGTCCACGACGTGCGCAAGGCAGCGAAGAAGCTGCGCTACGCCTCCGTCGCCGCCGAAGGAGCCGGGCTCAAGGCTGGCCGCCTGACCAAGGCGTGCAAGGCGCTCCAGTCACAGCTCGGTGACTTCCAGGACGCCGTGACCTCCCGCGACCGCATTGAAAAGCTCGCCCAGGGTGCCCGCGACCGCGGCGAGGACACCTTCGCCTACGGCCTGCTCTATCAGCGCGAGCTGACCCGCGGAGAGAAAGCCCTGGCGGGTTACGAGGATTCCATCGCCGAGGTCAAGAAGGCCTTCGCGAAGATCAAACCGTAGTTTCGGGGGCTTCGAGGCGGTTTTAAGTGGCGGGGCGCTACTTCTCCCAGGAGGGCGCCTCGCCCCAGTTGTCTTCTGCCTCATCAATCGCGTCGGCCTTCTTGTTGCGGTTTGCCGCGATCTGCAACGCCTGCTCAGCCTCCGCGCGGGTGGCGTAGGGGCCCATGCGGTCATCCCAGCCGCTTTCCTTGCCTTGGGTCACTTCTCCGGTGCTGGGATTGTAGTAAAACTGCTCGTCAGACACTTTCTTTCTCCTTCTTTCGTGCTGATTTCTGGGTTGTCTTGGGTGTTGTTCTGGGTGCCCAGCCTACCCACGGTGGCGGTTTGGGGTGGGCGGTGAGGCGCAGTGACACATCTCGCCCGCCGGCGAGCAGATGTGTCACTATCCCCAGCTCAGCAAACCCCGACTTCGCAGATTTGTCACTCACCTCGCCCTGCGCCTCACCCAGTCCCTAGCGCAGTGACAAATCTCGCCCACCAGGGAGCAGATATGTCACTATCCCCAGCTCAGCAAACCCCGACTTCGCAGATTTGTCACTCACCTCGCCCGACAGCCCCATTTCTCGCCCCCGAAGCCCCCGAACCGAAATTGGTACTGTGGTGCTGGATTACTTCGCGAAAGGACGTGGCGGCATATGGCAGTGTGGGCGGCCGAAAGCACTTCCCCGATTGAGCGGGTCGTGCAGTTGCACAAAGAGGTAGCTGGCGTTGCCCCCGAGCACACCGCTTCAGCTCCGGGCACCTGGGTGCTCATCGGCGAAAACGTCGACCACTTCGGCGGCGTGACGCTAGTGGGTCTGACCTCACTGCGCGCCGCCGCCGCTGTGTCGGCCCGCGACGACGACACCATCGCTATCGAGGTGCGCGGACCCGATGGAATGAGCTTCTCGGATGCCGCGACGGTGGACGACCTCACCAGCGGTGCGGAGCTCAAGAAGCTGACCCGCCGCATCGTCGGCTTGGTACACACGCTGATCAGCCGCCAGGTGCTCTCGCGCGACACCCGCGGCCTCGACATCTCCCTCGCCACCGACATCCTGCCTGGTGCCGGGCTCGGAGCGCTCTACGCCGGTGACGCAGCCCTCGCCCTGGCGTTGGCCGCCGGCGACCCCGAGGTCGACGAGGCCCCGTTCCGTACCCGCCTGGCGGAGCTGTGCTCGCACAACGTGACCGTCAATTCCGATCTCGCGGTCCTGCGCGCCCGCCACACCGCCGCTCTGCGCGGCAAGGCCGGCACGATCTCGGTCGTGGATTACTCAGACGGTTCGGTCACCCAGGCACCTCACCCGGGCAAGCTTGGAGTCCGGATTTTCTCGGTGACCGAGGCATGGGGCGAGCCCTACGCCGAGCAGACGGAGCGCATCGCGGCCCACCGCGCCTTTATCGACGAAGCCTGCGCCAACTTCGGTGTAGCCTCGCTGCGCCAGCTTCCCGACGCCGCGAACCGCGCCGTCGAGTGGGTCGAGGCGCGCCGCCAAGTGCTCGGCGCTGATTCTGCACCGGAGCCGGAGGCCGTGCGGTTCTGGGTGTCCTTCTGCGAGACGGAGACGCTGCGCTCCCTGGCCACGGCGAAAGCGCTGCGCTCCAGCCGGGAGAACGACCTGTTTACCCTGCTCAACTCACGCACCGAGCACCACGACTTGGACACACCGGACGAGCTCGTCGCCGAGGTGCTGCGCCGTGGCGCGGTGTCGGCGCGGCCGGCCGCTGTCGGCAACTCCCCCGCCGTTCTCGCGTTCGTGCGACTGTCGGAGGCGGACGCGTTTGTAAAGAACGTGGCGAAGAACTACGAGGTCGTTGAGGTCCTGCCGGGTGATGTCGCGAGCGTCGAAAACTAAGCGCCGACTCGCGGATTAGTCGGCGGGCCAAGCAAACGCTACGTCGCGCTCGACCACATCCGCGCGGATCAGCGACACCGAGGTCTCTTTGCCTTCCTCCGGAAGGCCGTGGCAGGGGGCGAGCACCGGCGGGTCGACAACGAAGATTCGCGCCTGGCCGGATTCTTCCTCGAGCTTGAGCACCACGGCGTCGAAGTTGTGGCCGAGCCACGGGCGCAGGATGGTCGCCTCGGTGAGGTTGAGGCAGGCTTTGTCCACGCCGTTGGCCAGCTGCGTTGTCCGGCTCATGGTTTTGACCACCCGGTTGGCGTCTTCTGAGACCCAGTCGGGGATGGGGGTTCCGGCGCTAATGGCCAGGCAGATTTCGGTGGCGTAGCGGTCGATGAGCCGGCGCAGCGGCGCGGTGACGTGGCTGTAGTAGCCGCCAATTCCGGCATGGACCTCGGGGGCTTTCTCCTCCAGGTTGACGTAGCCAGCACCCCGCAGCAGCTTCTGCGCCTCCCGCATGGCCGCCATGCCGCGGGGCGTGTCCGCGTCCAAGATGGCGAGGAACTCGCCGATGTGTTCGCCCGGGTTAAATCCGAGGTTGCGCACCTCGCGGATAAAGTCACGCTCGGCAGACTCCGTCGCGGGCCCGAGCGTGCGCAGGAAGCCGACTCCGGCCTCAACCATCATCTGCCCAGCAACCATGCCGGTCAGCAGTGAGATTTCGGAGTTGTAGTCCATGATCGGGTGGCGCGGCTCAATGACGAGTTCGAAGGTGCCCTCCGCGCGCGGATCCTCCTGAACGCGCACAGAGGGCAGCCGCAGGTTGATCGCTTCGCGGCGCAGCGAGCTTTGCTGGCGCAGCCGGCCGACCTCGGGAAGCAGCGCGATTGAGGGGTGCACGCGGTCGTTGTCCAGGTCGTCCTGGACACCGTCGTAGTCGAGCCGGGCCACGCTGTGAACCAGGGCGCGCTCGACGTGGGCGCCGGTGACCTCGCCCGCGCTGTCGAGGTTGAAGGTCCACAAAGCCGCTGGCCTATCGACGTCCGGCAGCAGCGACGCAGCATCCTCACTCAACTCCGGCGGGTGCAGGCGCGCCGGCTCGTCGGGAAGGTAGATCGTCTGGCCGCGCTCGAGGGATTCCTCCTTGGTCAACGAGTCTGGCTCGACGAAGGCGGCGACGTCGGCGATCGCGTAGTAGACCGTGTACCCGTCGCCCGCAGACTCGATGTAGACCGCCTGGTCGAGGTCCTTGGAACCCGCTGGGTCGATGGTGACGAAGGGAATGTCGCGGACGTCGCGGCGCGCGCCCGCGTATCTGTCTGCCAGCTGCGCCGCCTCCGCGTGCACCTCGGGGGAAAAGTCTGTGGGCACGCCGAATTCGCGCGCGATGTCACGGAAGTTCAGCGGGGCCGCATACAGCTTCATAACCCGCCATTGTGACAGAGTTTGCGGGGCTGTGTGAGGGGAAGGTGGGCGTCGAGAAGCGAAAAAGGGCGAATGAGTCAGCCTGTAAGCCGGATTCTGTACCCGCACAGCGGGCGGTGAACATCCATCTGGGCCACCCATTGCTGGGGGCCTCAAGCAGCTACCTTCGGACTGGGCGGGCAGCCTCGTTACGTCCGACCACCTCCGCTGACACACAGCGGCGGCTCTTGCCTTGCTCCCGGTGGGGTTTACCTGGCCGCGCGTGTCACCACGCACGCCGGTGCGCTCTTACCGCACCCTTTCACCCTTACCCGCGCTCAGGCGGGCGGTTTGCTCTCTGTTGCACTTTCCCGCGGATCGCTCCGGGTTGCTGTTAGCAACCACCGTGCCCTGTGGAGTCCGGACTTTCCTCGGCCCCCGCCGGCCCGCTTGCGCGGCGGTACGGGAGGCCGCGTCCACCCGGCCAACTCATTCGCAAGCACGTAGCTTACGCCGAAGCCCCGGCGAAGAAAACTAGCGGTGATGCGCGACGTCGTTGACGCAGCGGACCACGCCGTGGTCGCCGTAGAACTCCACCACGGTCACCGACGCAAGATCGAGGAAGATGTGGCGGAACACCTCGGAGCCCACGCCGAGCGCCTGCCGGATCACTGACTTGATCGGCGCCATGTGGGTCACCACCAGGATCGTCTTGCCGGCATGTTCTTCCTGCAGCTTCAGCCGCGCCCGCGTCACGCGGCGGTGCAGCTGGGCCAGGGACTCGCCCTCGGGAGGGGCAACGCTTGCCGAGGCCTCCCACTGACCAAACGCCTCCCCGTGGCGCTCGATCGCCTCGTCGCGCGTGAGTCCCTCGAACGCGCCGAAGTCGACCTCGCGGAAGCCCTCGACAACCTCGACCTTATCGATGCCGAGCTCGGCGGCGCACGCGGCGGCGGTGTCCCGGGCGCGCGAGAGCGGCGAGCTGACCACCACGTCGATGGCGCCAAAGCCGGCGATCGCGCGCGCGGCCCGGCGCGCCTGCTCGCGCCCGGTCTCGGTCAGCTCCGGGTCGGAGGACCCGCTGAAGCGGCGGTCGACGGAGTGCGCGGTTTGGCCGTGGCGCAGCAGCACAAAGCGGGTGCGCGGAGCGTCGGTTCCGGCCCAGTGGCCGGGGCCGGCGGTGACGTGGGAGGCGCGCTCTTTCGGTTCGGCAGGCTCGGCTTTCTGAGCAGCCTTGGCGGGCGCGCCGACGATGCCGGGGCCGGCACCCTTCGCGGCGGCGTCCATGGCCACGTTCGACAGCTCGTCGGCCTTTTTGTTCTTGGCTCGGGGGACCCATGTGTAGGTGATCGTCGAGAAGCGAGCCGCGAGCTGACGGGCCTCGCGGGCGAGTTTTTGCATGTCGGGGTGCTTGATCTTCCACCGGCCGGCCATCTGCTCGATAACGAGCTTGGAGTCCATGTAGACCTCCACCTCGGTCGCGCCGAGTTCGGCGGCGGCCTCGAGCCCGCGCAGCAGACCGGTGTACTCGGCAACGTTGTTCGAGGAGCTGCGGCCGACCACGTAGGCGATCTCCGCGAGCGTTTCACCGTCCTCGCCGTAGACGACGGAACCGGAGCCTGCGATGCCTGGGTTACCGCGCGAACCGCCGTCGGTGTAGACCTTGACCCGCATCCGCTACTCCCCCGTCGGGGCGACGCGCACGAGCAGCGCGCCGCAGTTGGGGCAAGTGGGCAGCTCGTCGGCAGGCGTGTTCATGACCTCCGCGCGCTCCCCGGGGGGAAGCTGCAGGAAGCAAGAGTTACAGGTACGCCCGTTGAAGGAGGCGGCGCCGACCTCGTCGTAGACGGCGAGGACATCGGCGGGCAGCTGAGCACGCAACGCGTCGGTGTCGGGGCGCTCCACCTGCGGCAGGGCCTCGACGGCCCGGCGTGCGGCGGCGAGCTTGCGCTCGGATTCGTCGAGAAGCGCGCCGTGGTTGTCGCGGTTGTTGCGC
The DNA here is from genome assembly GCF_040946405.1 of Corynebacterium sp. LK2510. Lineage (NCBI taxonomy): Bacteria > Bacillati > Actinomycetota > Actinomycetes > Mycobacteriales > Corynebacteriaceae > Corynebacterium > Corynebacterium sp. LK2510. The sequence continues at coordinate 118,496 of NZ_JAYWLR010000004.1, forward strand.
AGCGCCGCGATCTCGTTGTGCGCCTCCTTGAGCTCGTCGAGCAGGTCCGCGATGCGCGACTTCGTGGCGTGACGGTCGTGCTCGAGGTCGCGGCGGCGCTCCGGGTCGGTCTCGGCGGAGAGCTGGCGGATGTCGTCGCCCTCGCGCCGCTTCAGTTTGCGCTCGTCTTCCTGGATGCGCAGGATCTCCAGCTCCATGTCGTCGACAGCCAGCTGCGCGGCGGCGGCAGCGGAGACGAGGCGCTCGTGCTCGGCGGTGAGGGTGTCCAGCTCGCGCTGCTCCGCGGTGACAGCACCCGGGTGGGCGTTGTGGCGGTCGGCGATGGCGAGTTCGAGGAGAACCGCTTGCAGCTCGGGGGAGAGTTTCACGATGCGTCCTTTACGTGCCGTGGGTGTCGCGGTGGGGGTGCGCCGACACGGTCCACGGGTCCGTGCGCAGCGCGATGATCTCAGTGTCAACGTTCAACGGCCTAACGATACCTTCCGCCTGCCGCGTCCACGGATACTCGCTGGCCCAGTGGGCTGTATCGACCACCGCCGGCCCGCCCGCGGCGAGGTGTTCATCAACCGGGTGGTGGCGCAGGTCCGAGGTGACGTAGACATCGACGCCAAGCTTTGCGACGTCCGCCAGGAAGCCATCCCCCGACCCCGAGGACACCGCCACGGTGCGCACCATGCGCTCCGGGTCACCGGCGGCGCGCACGCCCCAGGCGGTCTCCGGCAGCGCGTCGGCGACCTGCTGGGTGAACTCGCGCAGCGTCATCGGCTCCTCCAGCTCCCCGATGCGGCCGAGCCCGGTGGCGGTGGACAGGTCGGTGGTGTCCTCCATCGCGATGACGTCGAAGGCGGGTTCCTCATACGGATGGTGGGCGCGCAGCGTGTCCACGAGCGTGCGGCGCAGGCGAGTCGGTGCGACGAACTCGACGCGGGTCTCGGTCGCCGTGTGGTGCTCGCCGACGGTGCCGTCGGTGGGGTTCGCGCCCTCCTGCGGGGTGAACCCGCCGGTGCCCTCCCAGCCGAAGGAGCACTCCGCGTAGTCGCCGATCGCGCCGGCACCGACGGCGAACAGCGCCAACATGACCGTCTCGACGTCCGCCGGAGGAATGTGCACGCCCCACTTGTCCACGCCGCCGAGCAGCACCGGCTTGATCGGACGACCCGGGGTGATGCCGACGAGCTCGGCGAGAATGTCCGACACACCCGGGCGGGCGGAGTCCGCGTTCGTGTGGGCGGCGAACAGCGCGCAGCCGTTGCTGATCAACAGGTGCAGGATCCGGCCCTTCGGCGTATTGGCCGCCACCGAGTTCACCCCGCGCAGCAGCAGCGGGTGGTGCACCACGAGCATCTGGGCACCAGTGTCGACGGCGCGGCGGGCCACCTCGTAGGTGCAGTCGAGCGCGAAGGCGACCTTTGTCACCTCGGCGTGCGGATCCCCGCAGATCAGGCCCACTTTGTCCCAGCTCTCCGCGAGCGCGGGCGGGTAGGCGGCCTCGAGCGCGGCCACGACATCGGCGACGGTCACCTGGTGTTGAGTCATGCCACCCAGAGTACAAACCCGCCTGATGAGTGCGCTGCCCGGTTATGGTGGACACATGAGCACCCCCCTGCACATCGACTTCGTCTGCACCGGCAACATCTGCCGCTCCCCCATGGCCGAGATCATCATCCGCGCCAAGCTGAAAGAGGCCGGGCTGGACCGCGCCGTGCGCGTGTCCTCCTCCGGCATCGGCGGCTGGCACGTCGGCCACCACGCTGACGACCGCGCCCTGCAGGAGCTCGAGGACAACGGCTACGACGGCTCGCGACACCGCGCCCAGCAATTCGGCGCGGCCCAGCAAGAAGCCGACCTCATCGTCGCGCTCGAGGGAAGGCACGTCTCCGAGCTCGTCGCCCGCGGTGTGCCCGAGGACAAGATCCGGCTGCTGCGCTCCTTCGACCCCGACGCGCCGGAGGGCGCCGGCGTGGAGGACCCCTACTACGGCGGCCAGGAGGGCTTCGCGGTCACGCGCGAGCAGATTGAGGCGGCAGCGCCCGGCATCATCGCGTGGGCGCGCGTCCACGGTGCTGACAGCGCCACCGCGTAGGCTTTGCGCTTGTGATGGCCGTTAAAGCTTCCGAAAAGCCCTGGTGGAAGGCGTTCGTCTCCCCAGGGTGGGTGATCGCGGCGCTGCTCATCGCGGCGTTTTCCTACTTTGCCTTCACCGTCCTCGCCCCGTGGCAGCTGGACAAGAACGAGGCGCTCACCGAGCGCAACGAACACATCGAGCGCGCCTTCGAGCACGACCCTGTCCCCTTCGCCGATATCACTCGTGCAGGCGGCGAGCTCGATCCCGCCGACGAGTGGACGCGCGTCACGCTCACCGGCCACTACCTGCCGGACCAGGAGGTTCTGCTGCGCCTGCGCCCGGTGGACAAGACTCCCGCTTTCCAGGTTCTGACCCCGTTTGAGACCTCCGACGGTGCGGTGGTCCTGCTCAACCGCGGCTGGGTGCCGGCCCGCGACGGCGGAACGCAGGTGCCCGACTTCGCCCCTGCCCCGCGCGGTGAGACCACCGTCACCGGCTTTGTCCGTGTGTCTGAAGGTGTGCATCCCTCGGCGCCGATGCGGGACCAGGGCCGCCAGATGGTCTACTCCATCGACACCGAGCAGATCGCCGAGCTCACAGGCCTTCCGCTCGCCGCGCCGTACGTTCAGCTCACCGACGGCGAGCCCGGGGTCATTCAGGCCATCCCGTTGCCCCAGCTCGAGACGGGCAACCACCTCTCCTACGGACTGCAGTGGATCGCCTTCGGCCTACTCGCCCCAGCCGGACTGATCTACTTCATCTGGGCCGAAACCCGCGAGCGCCGCCGCTTCCGCCAGGAGCAGGAGGCCTTGCTTCTCGACGCCCCCTCGCCCCTCACCGACGAGCCCAGCCCCACCCCCGCAACCCGCGAGCGCTACGGCCGCAACCGGCGCAACCCCTGGGCCTCGGCCTACGATAAGCAGGAAGAACGCTAAAGGAGGGGCCCATGAGCCACACATTGACGCGCGCCGACCGCTCGGCGCTGAACGCCTGCCTCGCTGTCCTCGACACGGCTGGCTTCACGCTTGCCGAAGGCATCGAGCCCGACGACGTCGACGACGCACTCAGCGACGACGCGGATGCTTTCCGCGCACACCCCGTCAGCGCGCTGATCGGGCTGCGCGACCCCGACGACGCCCCCATGATCACCGGCCGCTCCCTCGAGCGCCTCGCCGCAGCGTGTTGCGCAGTCCATGGCGTAGAGCTGGCCGAGTTCGTCGTGGTGCCCGACCCCGGTGCCACCGGCAGCGGCTCGCTGCGCCTGCGCCTCGGCGCGTGGGACGTCGCCGACATCGACTACGACTTCTCCAGCGCCGATGCCGCCGCGCAGGTTGTCGTAGTCGTCCGCGCGATTGAGGACGCCGCACAGAAGGTGCGCCGCCTCAACGCCTAGCTCTGCGGCCTGCTACTTCGCCTGCTCCGGTTCCCACATGCAGGTGGGATCGGACGCCAAGTAGTCGCCGGTCATGGCGTAGGCGGTGGAACGCGAGCCGCCGCAGATGGTGTTGTACTCGCACACCCCGCACTTGCCCTTGAAACCATCCGGGTTGCGCAGCTGGCGGAACACCTCCGAGTCCCGATAGATCTCCGGGAATGGAGTCTCCTTGACGTTTCCGCAGTGCACGGGCAGGAACCCGTTGGGGTAGACGTCGCCGACGTGGTCGATGAAGGCGAAACCAGACCCCGAGTTGACCGCCATGGGAGAACGCGGCCGGCGCGGCGCCTCCGCCTGCGCGCCGAGAAGCCGGGTGGTTTCCTCGGTGAGGTAGTCGTAGAGCTTCCCGCGCTGTGCCACCTGGGCGGGGATGGGGATGCCCTCCTCGCGAAGCTTCTGGCGCTGGATGGCGACGCGGCGGTACTGCGGCGCCTCCGTGGTTTTGATGGCGATGCGGTCGGAGACGTCGTGAAGCCAGTTGAGCACGTCCTCGCGCTCTTCCGGGTTGAGCGCGCGCAAGTCGGCGCCTCGCCCGGTGGGAACGAGCATGAACGTGTACCACATGAAAGCGCCCATATCCAGGGCGTTCTTCAGCATCTGCGGGGCTTCCCAAATATTGTCGCGGGTCAGGGTCGTGTTGATCTGCAACCGGTACCCCTCGTCGCGAATCCACTGCGCAGCCTCGACGGTGGCCTCGAAGGTTCCGGCGAATCCGCGGAACGCGTCGTGCGTCTCCGCCGTCGCGCCGTCCAGGCTCACACTCATTGCCTTGCCGCCCGCAACCCGCATCTCGTGTAGACGCTCAGGCGTCAGCAGCGGCGTAACCGACGGCGACAGAGAGATGTGCAGCCCCTTCTCCGTGCCGTATGCGCACAGCTCCGCGAGGTCCTCGCGCTCAAAAGCATCGCCGCCGGTAAACACGATCAGCGGACGCGGCTTGTCGTACGACGCCAACTCATCGAGCAATGCCTTGCCCTGTTCAGTGGTGAGCTGATCCGGGTGCGGTTTGTGCTGAGCGTCCGCTCGGCAGTGCTTGCACACCAGAGCGCAGGCGCGGGTGGTTTCCCAAATCACGATGAATGGTTTCTCGTGCAGGTTGTGCCTGATCGTGCGCACCACTGGGGCGTGGTGCGCAGAAGTCGGTGCTGGGTGCGCGGGGTGCAGCTGGGAGGTCATAGCGGCAGGCTACCACCGCACCGAGCCGGTCCCCTACCTGCGCTAGGAGAGCTTCGCTTATTTTACACCTGCAAACGAGTCCAGTGGGCATGAGAATAACCACACGTCAGACGGCCTATTTATCCGATAGAATTGTCTTTGCAACACACAGTTTGCCGGACAGGAATCGTCACCTGTTCACCAATAATCGAAAGGATCGTTATGCCTTCTCAGGACATTTCAGGAAAAGTTGCTCTCGTCACCGGTGCAGCGAGGGGAATCGGCCAGGCCATCGCCTTGCGCCTGGCAGAGGACGGCGCCAGCGTCGCCGTGGTGGACCTGAAGAAGGAAAGCTGTGCGGAGACCGTCAGCCAGATCGAAAAGCTCGGCAAGAAGGCCATCGCCATCGGTGCCGACGTGTCCAAGCGCAGCGAAGTCTACGCCGCAGTTGAAGAGGCAACCAAGGAGCTGGGCGGCTTCGACATTATGATCAACAACGCTGGTCTCGCGCAGATCAAGCCGCTTCTCGACGTCGAAGAGGGCGACACCGACGCAATCCTGAATGTCAACATCAACGGCGTTCTGTGGGGCATGCAGGCCGCAGCAGCCAAGATGAAGGAGCTCGGCCACGGCGGAAAGATCATCAACGCCTCCTCCATCGCCGGCCACGACGGTTTCCCGATCCTCGGCGTCTACTCCGCCACCAAGTTCGCCGTCCGCAGCCTGACCCAGACGGCAGCCCAGGAGTTCGCTGCCGACGGCATCACTGTCAACGCCTACTGCCCCGGCATCGTGGGAACTGACATGTGGGTCGAGATCGACAAGCGCTTCAGCGAGATCACCGGCGCCGCGATCGGCGAGACCTTCGAGAAGACCGTTCAGGGCATCGCGCTCAAGCGCGCCCAGACCCCGGAGGACGTCGCCAACCTCGTGTCCTTCCTGGCAAGCCCGGATGCCGACTACATCACCGGCCAGTCGATCCTGACCGACGGCGGAATGATCTACCGCTAAACCACTGGCGAATCCACGGGCACACAACGCGCTGTGGGCCCGTGATTCCCACCGGAACTGGCCCCTTCCTCGCTTGGTCGGCGAAGGGACCAGTCTTTTATATCCGCGCGGACGGCTCTGCCCTGGTGCACAGCTTCAACAGGACTCGGTGGCAGCCGTAGCGGTGCTCGCTTCACTCAAGACTTGCGCAGACCGCCTTCTTGAGCTGGGCACGCCTCTTCGGACCCTCAAGCGCCTTCCAGTGGAGGAAGTACGTTGAGAATCTCATGCCCACCACATCGCGGAGGTCGTCGAGGCAGTGATGCGGTTCGAGGATGACGATCACGTGAGCCTCCACGCGCGCCGATGATCCCTCAAGTCGCGCATTTTTTGCAGATAAGCGTTCTCCGCCTGCAACCGGGTAAATTCTCGTCGCAGTTCCACCACTTCGAAACGGCCTGTTGCCACTGTTGAATCATTGAGGTCGATAGACGCCCCCGATGTCCAGACTGTTCTCTATGATGACAACACCGTCCGGAATGAGACAGCACCGTCCCACACGTCAAGGGCTCCCCCGACGAGCAATAGGATCGCAAGAGACGAGGTCACGACCCCATTGACTAAGCGTGTCTACTTGTACGCTGACGAAACTGGCAACCTCGATTTCGAGGGAACCCCCAACCCGCAAGGAGGAGGAGCATCCACCTACTTCGGCTTCGGAACCGCCACCTTTCTCACCGAAAACCACGGGGACGACCTAATTGAAGGGCTTCACCTCCGAGCGCGATGCTCCAAAGCTGGGATCAAACTCACCAAAGGCTTCCACGCTTGCGACGATTCACACAGGACCCGAAGCCAAATGTTCGCCGAAATCCAAAGGCAAGCCCCCCGATTCGACACAACATTTCTCTACAAATCCAACGCCTACCCTCATGTCAAAGA